>JAKFYA010000214.1 GCA_021731095.1 Acidobacteriota bacterium
GAACGAGTACGTCAACTTCGTCATCGACACCTTCTACGACCGGCGGAATGCGCAGATCTTCGTCGTGACACCCAGCGGTGGGCGCATGGACGGCCAGCTCACCAGCGAGCGCCAGTACAACGGCGACTGGAACCCGGTGTGGACCTGGAAGGCCGGACGCTTCGACAAGGGGTGGCAGGTGGAAACCGCCATCCCGTTCAAGTCGCTTCGCTACAGGGCCGGCAGGACGCAGGTGTGGGGCATGCATGTCTCGCGGTACAACCGCTGGAAGAACGAGATCGACCTGCCGCTGCCCATGCCTGCCGACCGGGGTCTCGCCTCGACCTTCCAGATGTCGGCGGCGCCAACGGTCGTGGGCATCGAGGCGCCTGAGCAGGGACGCATTGTCGAGCTGAAGCCATATGTCATCGGCAGCCTCACCAGCGACCGGACGGCCCGCCCGGCTGTGAACAACGAACTGGACGCGAACTTCGGGAGCGACGCCAAGTTTGGCATCACCGATGGCACCACCGCCGACCTGACCTACAACACCGACTTCGCGCAGGTGGAGGCCGACGAGCAGCAGATCAATCTGACGCGGTTCAACCTGTTCTTTCCCGAGAAGCGCGACTTCTTTCTCGAGAACCAGGGCGTCTTCTCATTCGGCGGTGTCGCCGCGAGCGGCGGCGGGGACGTGCCAATCCTGTTCTACAGCCGACGCATTGGGCTGAATGGTGCCCAGGTGGTGCCGATTCATGGTGGCGGCCGGGTGACGGGGCGGCAGGGCCGGTGGACGTTCGGCATGGTGGACATGCAGTCCAAGGCGTCGGGTCCGGTTGCGTCCACGAATTTCTCAGTCGCGCGCGTGCGTCGTGACCTCCTCCGACGGAGCAGCGTCGGTGCCATGTTCACCGGCCGCTCGGTCGGGCAGAGCGGTGTGGGCAGCAATCAGATGTACGGCGCCGACGGCGTGTTCGCTTTCTATCAGAATGTCCTGGTGAACACCTACTGGGCCCGCACGGATACCACGGGAAAGGCCGATCACGATGTGAGCTATCGCGCCCAACTGGACTATTCCGGCGACCGCTATGGTCTGCAGCTCGAACAGATGTCCATCGGTGCGAACTTCAACCCTGAGATCGGGTTCGTGCGTCGGAGCGACATTCGCAAGAGCTACGGCATGGCCAGGTTCAGTCCGCGCCCGAAGCACATCAAGTCCGTGCGCAAGTTCTTCTTCCAGGGCTCAACGGCCTATCTCGAGAACGGGAACGGTCGGAAGGAACTGCGCGACTCACAGGGCGAAGCGGCCGTTGAGTTCCAGAACAGTGACCGGCTCTTCGTGAACTACTACGGATTCTACGAGTTCATTCCCGTGCCCTTCCGGATTGCGCCGACGGTGACGGTGCCGGTGGGCGGCTACGACTACCAGAGTGGCAAGGTGAGTTTCCGTCTGGGGCAGCAGCGCCGGTTCAACGGCACCGCGTCGGTCGAGCACGGCTCCCTGTATGGCGGAACCAAGACCATTGCCGGCTTCTCCGGGGGACGGCTGAAGCTGTCCATGAAAGCGTCCATTGAGCCGACGGTGTCGTTCAATCATGTCGAGCTGAAGCAGGGCACGTTCGACACCAATCTCATCGGGTCGCGCATCACAGTGACGCCAACGCCGCTGATGTTCGTCAGTGCGCTGATTCAGTACAACTCCCTCGCCAAGTCGGTCGCGTCCAATGTGCGGTTCCGCTGGGAATACAGCCCCGGCAGCGAACTGTTCGTCGTCTACAACGACCAGCGGGATACCCGCTTCGGCGGATTCCCGGACCTGGCCAATCGCTCCTTCATCGTGAAGGTGAACCGCTTCATCCGGTTCTGACACCCAGGAAGATGGTGTGACGCGGCCCGCCCTGCTTCAGGCGGGCCCGCACATGTTCCACCGACACGGTGAAACCGGCATAGCGCAGGCGCTGCTCGAACTTGCGGTCGTCCCAGGCCGACCAGACCGCCAGCACGCCGTCCGGAGTCAGCGCGTCGCGCGCCGCGACTACGCCGGCATTGTCGTACAGTCCGGCGTTCGTGGTGTCAGTGAACGCTGCCGGGCCATTGTCCACGTCCAGCAGGATGGCGTCGTAGCGGGCGCGAGGCGTGCTGGCCGCTGCCCGAAGCGCGTCAGCCACATTGCCGAGTGCCACCACCGCCCGCGGGTCCTTGAGGGGATGTCCGGCCAGCGGGCCAAGCGGGCCGCGGTTCCAGTCCACAACGGCCGGCACCAGCTCGGCCACGGTCACGCTGGCATCGGGCGGGAGCACATCCAGCGTGGCCCGCAGCGTGAAACCCATGCCGAGTCCGCCAATCAGGACCCGCGGCGCGTCGAGCAGGCGTGCCGTCCGGCAGGCCAGTGTGGCCAGGGCTTCTTCGGAGCCGTGCATCCGGCTCGACATGAGGCTCTTGCCGTTGGCAAAGATGACCAGCTCGCGGTCCTGGCGCATGAGGCGCAGGTCGGTGCCGTCAGGGGTGGTGGTTTCGCCGAGCAGGTCCCAGGGTTTCACGCCCGTCTATAATGCCCCGTGACAGACGGCATCTGCTGGAGATGACCGCGGTCGCAAGGAGAGAGCATGAGACATCGATATCTGACCCTCAGAAGCCTGGCGCGCGTGTCGTGTGTGCTGGGTCTGGTCGTCCTCGCGTCGCCGCTGCAGGCCGGGGCGCAGCAGCCGTCGGCCGCCGCGGCCCTGCGCCTGTTCGCATCGGCGGGAGACATCTCGGCGATGATTGCCAAGGCGAAGGCCGAGCGGAAGCCCGATCAGGCCAACTTCATCCAGCCTGTCGTGAAGGCCACGGGCTACACGCTGAACCTCGAGTACCGCGTGGCGGGACCCAAGGCCGCGGCCTCCGTGCACGAGAAGGAAGCGGAGATCTTCTTCGTGGTCGAGGGCAGTGGCACGGCCGTGACCGGCGGCACCCTCCGGGACAGCAGCCGGACCAATCCCGAAAACCTCTCGGGTTCTGCCATTGACGGTGGTGAGACGCGGAAGCTGGCGAAGGGCGATGTGCTGCTCGTGCCTGAAGGCGTACCCCACTGGTTCGACCCGACTGCCGGCGGCACCCTGGTGCTGCTGTCGCTGCACATGCCCCACTGGGCGCACTAGGCTCGCCACCTGGAGATGTCTCACGTGCACGCGCCCATTGGCGTCGGCGTGATTGGTGCCAGCCCCGAGCGGGGCTGGGCATCCACCGTTCACATGCCCGTCCTCCTCAGCCTGCCGCAGTTCCGTGTGGCAGCCGTGTCCACCACGAAGCAGGCCTCCGCAGAGGCTGCGGCAGCCAGGTGGCACGTACCGGCGGCGTATGCCGACGCGGCGTCGCTTGCGGGCGACCCGGCTGTTGAGTTGGTGGTGGTGAGCGTCCGAACTCCGCAGCACTACGCGGCCGTAAAGACAGCCCTTCAGGCCGGCAAGCCTGTGTTCTGCGAGTGGCCCCTGGCCGCCAACTCGGCCCAGGCGCGGGAACTGGCGGCTCTGGCCCAGGCGGCCGGGGTGAAGACCGCTGTGTGCGTGCAGGCACGCATGTCACCCGTACTCACGTACGTGCGCGACCTCGTGGCGCAGGGATTCGTGGGCGAGGTGCTCTCGACCACCATGACGTCCGCCTCGCCACCCTGGGGCGAGACGACCGACGAGGCCAACTGCTATCTGGCCGATGTGGACAACGGCGCGACCACCCTCTCGATTCCCGGAGGGCACACGCTGGATGCGCTTTGCTACTGCCTGGGTGAGTTTGCCGAGGTCGCGGCCGTGGTGGCCACGCGGCGACCGACGATCACGGTCATGCCTGGTGGCCGGGTCATCCCGAAGACGGCCTCGGATCAGGTGCTTGTGAGCGGCACGCTTGAGAGTGGAGCGGTCGTGGCGGCGCACATCCAGGGCGGGGTCGGCAACGGTCTGGGCATTCGCTTCGAGATTCGCGGGACGAAGGGTGATCTGGTTGTCAGCTCGTCAGATCCCTCGCTCATCGAGATGGCGACGCTCGCCTTGCACGGCGCGCAGGGCAAGTTCCAGCCCCTGACCGAGATGACCGTGCCGGCCTCGTACACCTGGGTGCCAGACGGCGCGCCCCGCGGAGTGCCGATGAATGTGGCCCAGTTCTATGTGCGCCTGGCGGACGACCTTCGGACCGGCACCACGACGGTGCCGGATTTCGCGCTGGCCGTGCGGCGCCACGCCTTGCTGGATGCCATCCAGCGGGCCTCGGATACCGGACAGCGCCAGCGGGTCTAGGTTGAGACAACAGTGTTCCCCGCAGCCCGGCCGGGACCGTCGCCAGGCCACGCCGGCAGCGCTGCGAATCCTCAGCCTCAGCCTGCTGGTCGCCCTGCTCGTCACCAGCCTGGCCGCCGCGCAGTCCGCACCGCCATCCGTCCCACCGACCGCCCCGCCGGGGCAGTCCGTCCGACCGCAGATCTTCGTGCGGACCCCTGACGGCAAGGCCGTCGTGCAGGCGACCCGCATCGCCACCCCGCCGAAGATTGACGGACAACTGGACGAGGCGCTCTACACCACCATTCCGTCCATGACGGATTTCATCCAGACAGAGCCCGCGCCCGGCACGCCGGCGACCGAGCGGACCGAGGTCTGGCTGATGTTCGACGACAGCAACGTCTACGTGACGGTACGCTGCTGGGAGACGCACCCGGAACGCCGCGTGGCCAACGACATGCGGCGGGACAGTTCGGGCGTGGCGCTGGGCAACGACAACATCTCGTTCATGTTCGACACCTTCCACGACAGGCGGAATGCCTTCACGTTCGCGGTCAACGCCCTTGGGGGCCGCAACGACGGACAGGTGACCAATCAGCGGCAGTACAACGGCGACTTCAACCCCATCTGGAATCTGCGGGCCGGCCGCTACAAGGACCACTGGGCGTTCGAAGCGGCGATTCCCTTCAAGTCGCTCCGGTACGGACCCGGGTCCGAGCAGGTCTGGGGCTTCAATGTCGTCCGGACGGTCCGCTGGAAAAATGAGACGGCGTTTCTCACCCGCGTCCCGCCGGCCATCGGTGCCAATTCCGGCATCATGTACGCATCGTTTGCCGCCACGATGGAGGGACTGACGGCCCCGCCCCAGTCGCGCCTGCTGGAAGCCAAGCCCTACGTGACGGGAAGCCTGCTGACGGACCGGCTGGCGTCACCGCGCCTGTCGAACGACCCCTCGGCTGATGCCGGCATGGATGCCAAGGTCGGCATCACCACGAACCTGACAGCCGACCTGACCCTCAACACGGACTTCGCGCAGGTGGAGGCCGACGAGCAGCAGGTGAACCTGACGCGCTTCAACCTGTTCTTTCCGGAGAAACGCGAGTTCTTCCTGGAGAACCAGGGGGTGTTTGCGTTTGGCGGCACCGGCACGAGTGGTGGCGTCAACGATGTGCCGATCATGTTTTACAGCCGTCGCATCGGGCTGAGCCAGGGGCGCGAGGTGGCCATTGGCGGCGGGGGGCGGCTGACCGGACGCGTTGGGCGGACCACGATTGGCGCACTCAACATCCAGTCGCGGGCCGACGACGCCATCCAGGCGCCGTCCACCAACTTCTCCGTGCTGCGCGTCAAGCGCGACATCCTGCGCAAGAGCAACATCGGCGCACTCTATACCCACCGGTCGCGGTTGCAGTCCGGGGCTGGGAGCAACGATGCGTATGGCGCGGATGCCAGCTTCACATTCTTCGACAACGTCTTCGTCAACGCCTTCTGGGCGCAGACCAGGACCGACGGCATTGCCAGTCAGGACGTCAGCTACCGCGGACAGTTCGACTACGCCGCTGATCGCTACGGCGTCCAGGCAGAGCGCCTGGTCGTGGGCAAGGGGTTCCTGCCGGACATCGGCTTCGTCCGCCGCGGCGACATGGAGAAGACGTACGGTCTCTTCCGCTTCAGCCCCAGGCTGAAGAAGCACAAGCGCATCAGGAAGCTCAACTGGACCAGTTCGTTTGCCTATGTCGAGAATGGCGCCGGGCGGCTCGACACGCGCGACACAGACACGGCGTTCAGCATCGAGCAGCAGAACAGCGACAAGTTCACGGTCGGCTATCACCAGACCTACGAGTACATCGCCGTGCCCTTCCGCATTGCGACCGGCGTCGCAGTGCCGGTGCGTGGCTACGACTATCAGCTCGGTCGCGCGTCCTACACCTTCGGTCAGCAGCGTCCGCTCTTCGGGACGGTCAGTCTGGAGGGTGGGTCGTTCTACGACGGGTCACGCCTGACGCTGGGGCTCAGCGGCGCCCGTGTCCGCATCACCACGCCGTTGTCGGTCGAACCGAGCTTTTCGATCAACCGGGTGTCGTTGCCGGCGGGGCGATTCACGACCCGGCTGGTCGGCTCACGGGTGACGTACAACGTGACACCCTGGATGTATGCCAGTGCGCTGGTCCAGTACAACTCCTCAATCAACGGCCTGGCCGCGAATGTTCGCTTTCGCTGGGAGTACCAGCCAGGCAGCGAACTGTTCGTGGTGTTCAACGAACAGCTCGACACGCGGCCCAGCGGCTTCCCTGACCTCCAGAACCGCTCCTTCATCGTGAAGATCAACCGGCTCATCCGGTTCTAGCGCACGCCTGCGTGTGCAAAATAGGTCACCCTCTGAGGTTGCTTCAGTCTGCCTTTGGAGAGATTAGTCTTCCTGTGGCTCTGTATTTTAGCCCGGTCTTGGAGACTAATACGTCCCGTCCTGTCTAGAAGATAGACAGGCCGCATCAAGCCCACATCCCTCGCGGCCGATTATGGCCAAGGCTCACTCTGTGCCCACTGGCCCGTGCGCATGGCCAGATTGTGACCATCCATGCGCGCATCCTGTGCAGACAGGATGGCCCGCGGCATGCTCTACCGGAGTCGCCCGTTGCAGGCCAGACACCTGACTTGCGCGGTCCCGACACCCGACCCGAACGACCGTCACATGTGGAGCCGTTACACCGTGAGCATTCGTCACCTGCTGCCTGCTGCATTTCTCCTGCTGACCACCCTGGCCGCGGGTCAGACGCCTGGCACAGGCGTGCTCAGTGGCGCAGTGCGCGATGAGCAGGGGGGCGTCGTCGGTGGTGCGGATATCGCCGTCCGGTGCGGCGCCGACGTCCGCCATACCCTGGCAGCGACCAATGGACAGTTTTCGGTCGCGGGACTGCCTGCCGGACGTTGCAGCGTGACCGCAGTAGCACCCTTCTTCGAGTCGGCTACCGCCGAGGCCGACCCCTCCCTCGGGAAGTCTGTCTCCCTGGTGCTCCAGATGAGCGGGTTTGCCGACACCGTGCAGGTCACCGCCACCCGCCGTCTGCGCGAAGACCGGCGTGACATTCCACAGGCGACCTCGGTGACCACGCGCGAAGACATCGAGGCGCGTCCCTACCAGTTGCTGCCGCAGGTGCTTCGGGAAGAACCGGGCATCCTGGTGCAACAGACCACGAGCGCACAGGCATCGCCCACCATCCGCGGCTTCACGGGGTCGAGCAACGTGTACCTCCTGGATGGCGTGCGGTTCAATGTCGCGTCCTGGCGTGGCGGTCCCAGCCAGTATCTGGCCTTCGTTGACACGGCGTCGGTCGACCGCCTCGAGGTCGTCCGGGGGCCAGGTTCGGTCCAGTACGGGAGCGACGCGCTGGGAGGCATCGTGAACGTGCTGACCGCACGGCCGGCATACGCGGAGGGCGGGACGAAGGTCGGAGGCACACTGGCGATGGGCTTCGGCTCGGCCGAGAACAGTCGGGACGGACAGGCCAGTCTGCTGGTGCAGGGCACCGGCATGGCCTTTCGCCTCGGGATGAGCGGTCGCAATGTGGGCGACCTGCGGACGGGCGGTGGGCGTGATTCCCATGCGGCGGTCACGCGATATCTCGGCCTGCCGGCGGACACGAACGGGCCGCGTCTCCCGAGCACCGGCTACGACCAGTCGGGTGGCTTCATCACGGGCCGCATCAAGGTTGGCGCACGCGCCGACATCGAAACCCTCTACATGCACCAGCAGCAGTCCGGCGCCAGCCGGTACGACCGGATCGACGGCGGCAACGGACTCTACCGTAGTGGCTTCGATCCGCAGCGCGTCGACTTCGGGCTCGTGCGGTATGCCCAGCGCGGCGCCCTCGGCCTGGACGCCCTCGCCGGCACCGTGTCCGTGAATCGGCAGGGCGATGGCCAGTTCGAGCAGACGCGGCCCACGGCCGTGATGGACCGTCAGCAGTCGGTGACCACGGCCATCGGCTATCAGCTGGAAGGGCAGCGACACCTGGGTCGCCGGCAGCAGCTCTCCTTTGGTGCCGAGCTTTACGACGAGTCGACGTCCGGCGCGTTCCGCGAACAGATCAACCCGGTGACCGGCGTGGTGACGCCGCAGCGCCCTGACGTGCCGAATCGGACGAGCTACCTGAGCAGCGGCGTCTTCGCGCAGGACGTGGTCCAGGTGGGTCGCTTCAACCTTCGGGGCGGGCTCCGCTACGGCCGGTACGCCTTCGCCACCGTCCCTGAGGCGCGGTTCGGGGTTGTGGATGAACAGGTCACCACCAGGGCCCTGACCTTCCAGGCCGGCGCGGTGGCGAGGGTCACCCGGCACATCGATGCCACCTTCAGCGTGAGCCGCGGGTTTCGTGCCCCGAATGCCTCGGACCTGGGCAGCATCGGGCTGAGTGGGGGGGGCGGGCTTGGCATCACGCCGTCGCGCGCCGCGGCGC
>JAKFYA010000359.1 GCA_021731095.1 Acidobacteriota bacterium
GAGGTGCGTGTTGTTGTTGCCGCCGAGCAGATACTTCGGCGCCGGGGACGTCACCGACGTGCCGACGAAGATCAGGTTCAGCTCAGGGTCGAAGCTCGGTACCATCCACGAGCCGACGTGACGGCGCTCCTCGTAGGGCACGTCGCCCCACGTGTCACCACCAGGTTCACCCGGCTTCGGAATCGTGTGCATGCGCCACAGTTCCTTGCCCGTCTTGGCGTCGTGCGCAGTGATGATGCAGGCCTCAGGACCACCTTCCGGCTCACAGCCGCGTCCGGAAATGATCTTGCCGTTGGCGATGATCGGCCCAGACGTCTGCTGTGCGCCCTTGGTGTAGTCGAGAATCTTCGTTTCCCACGCCAGCGTGCCGGTGGTGGCGTCGAGCGCGTAGACGAAGTCGTCGGCGCTGGTATCGATGATCAGGTTGTCGTAGATTGCGACGTTGCGGTTGATCGCCGGCACCGGAAAGTACTTATTGAGGTCGTCTGGCAGCTTGCGCCGGTATTCCCACTTCAGGTCGCCGGTCGCAGCGTCGAGCGCCTGCACCACGTCGAGCGGGTTCGGGAAATACATCGTGCCGCGATAGACCAGCGGCGTCCCTTCCTGCAGGCCTGGAGTCAGGCCTCGCGTCCACGCCAGCGTGAGCTGACGGACGTTGGTGCGATTGATCTGGTTCAGCGGGCTATAACCCCACGCGTTGAGCGTGCGGCGCCACATCAGCCAGTCCGCCGGATCGGGATTCTGGAGCATCCGATCGGTCACCGGAACAAAAGGCACACGCGGTGCTGCCGCCGCAGCCGGGGCCGGGGCTCCAGCCGGTGCCTGCTGAGCCGACAACGTGAGCGAACACAGCGCCAGAGTCAACAGCGCAGCCACGAGAACAAATCGTTTCATGAACATCCTCTTTCCGGCCCGATCGGCATCACGCCGCGGGCGCTGAACGTGCCGATATCTTCCCATAGGACCTGGATCTCATACAGCCGGGGCCACAGCTTTCCGGTCACGAACAACCGGTTGCGCTGACTGTCGAACGCGATGCCATTCAGCACCGCGTTGGTCAGCTCAGACGACGGTGGGCCCAGTCCCGTCAGGTCGAGCCATCCGGTCACGCGACCCGAGGTTGGATCGATGATGGCAATCCGGTCGGTGAGCCAGACGTTCGCCAGGATGAACCCGTTGACGAACTCGAGTTCGTTCAACCGTTCGATGCCCCGGTCATCGTCGCGAACGGTGATCCGCCGTGTCATCTGAAATGTCTTCGGGTCCAGGACCCGCAGCGTCTCGGTCCCGTCACTCAGGATCAGGTTCGACCCGTCGGTCGTCAGACCCCATCCCTCCCCCTGATACTTCATCGTCCGACGAAGGTCGAAGGAGTGCCGGTCGTAGACGAACGCGATGCCCGACTCCCAGGTCAGCTGGAACAATTCGCCACCGAGCTCGGTGAGGCCCTCGGCAAAGTAGCGACGCGCGACGTCGCGCTTCTGCAGGACTTTCCCGTCCTCCAGTTGTACCCGGCGTACGCTCGAGCGGCCGTTGAGGCCGGTGCTCTCATACAAGGCGCCATCGCGGAAGATGAGGCCCTGCGTGAACGCTTCCGTGTCGTGGGGATAGCACGCGACCAGCCTGAACGGCCGGACCGGCGCGGTGGCCGCCTCGGTTCTCACGGTCATCACACAGGCTCCGACGACGAGCGCCACCGCTAACCAGCAGACGCGCGCCCGAACCGTCTCCGTCAATTCGCGCCCGTGACAATACGCCAGTTGTTGCTCGGCGCGGTGGGAATGCGTCCGCCCTTCTCCACCCAGTCGATGATCATCTCGCGGATTTCCTGCGAGGAACGCATCACGACTGGCGCGTCCTTGTACATGTCGTAGCCGCCACCGCCACTGACGCGGTAGTTGTTGGTCGCGAGGCGGAACGTCTGCGCCGCCGTCACCGGCTGCCCCTTGAAACGGAGGTTTCGGACTCGCTGGCCGACCGGCTGGCTGATGTCGAGGTCGTAGTCGACGCCCTCGGCCTGATCGAAGTTGTAATCCGGGATCCGCTCGTCGACCAGATCGGCTGGCCGCTGGCCGGGGACGTACTCCTTGAAGAATCTGGCCGAATGTTCGAGCGCTGCTCGCAGTTGCTGCCCGGTCACCTGGAGGACCACGAGGGTGTTGTCGTAGATGTAGAGACCAGCGATATCGCGCACGGACACTCGCCCTTTCGGGATGCGCGCCTGACGGTTGAATACCGCGGCCATCGACACGTCGGCCTGTCCGCTCTCGAGCTGCACGCGCTGCACCAGATCGATCAGCGCCGTATCGCTGACCCTGGCCTCGAGCGCGGTCAGTTCCTCAGCCGATTCGCCAATCTGACGCGACAGCCAGGTGCGGGCTTCGCGGTCGTACGGCTCGGCGATCGCAGCAATCTCCGGATCGATCGCTGTCTGCGGCAGCACCGGAATCGTCCTGGCCTGTTTCGCGGCGACGTGCCACACGCGATCGTCTCCCCGTTCCAGGTAGACATCGGCCCTGGCCAGATGGCGGCCCCACAGGTTGGCCTGCGCCAGCAGCACGCCGTTCACGACAACGCCCGGGATCTCCCGGTGCGTGTGTCCCATCAGGATCAGGTCGATGCCGGGCACCTGACGCGCGATCGCGACGGCCTCATTTTCGTACCGCACCTGGCCGGGACTGGCGATGCCGGTGCGGAGATCCTCTTCGAGGCCCATGTGCATCGTGATGACCACCAGATCGACACGCTCGGCGCCACGAAGCACGCTGACCCACTTCTTCGCCTCGGCGAGCGGTTCCCGGAACTCCAGTCCGGTGTAATTCGCCGCGTTCTCCCAGAACGGTACGCCGGCCGTCGTCAGGCCCAGGATGCCGACTCGTACGCCGCCGACATCCTTCACGATGTACGGCCGATGGTAGGTCTCGGCAGTGCCGGCACGATAGGTATTGGCAGACAGCCACGGGAACGTTGCTTCGCGACGCGCCTTCTCGAGCACAGTCAGGCCGAAGTTGTACTCGTGGTTGCCAACCGTCATCGCGTCGTAGCCGAGTGCGCTCATCGCCCGCATCATCGCGTCGGGCGGGGTGTTGTTGCGTGTGTTGTGCAGATACTGGAGCGGAGAGCCTTGAATGACGTCGCCCGAATCCACCAGCAGCGTCCCGGTCGGGTTCTCGGCGCGCGCCTGGCGGACCAGCGTGGCGATCTTCGCGAGTCCGCGCGTATCAGGCTGATCGGTGTAGTAGTCGATCGGCAGCAGGTTGCCGTGCAGGTCCGTCGTCGACAGCACGGTCACCCATGCGCGCTCGGCCGCCTGACCCGTCAGAGACGTCCAGAGCAGGCCGACCGCCAGTGCGACTGCCGCACAGATCACCGCGTGCCGCGCACTGACGCGGGTCATCGCTGGCCTCGCCGTGCGGCGTGTTCCCTGCTGATGTAGAGAATCTGGCCAAGGTGGTGATGAAAGTGGTGGGTGCAGCGCAGCATGATGCCGAAGCGGGTCGTCTCGTCAGATCCCGTCCCGGAGTACGGTGCGCTCCAGTCATCGGCCGACTGGGCCTGGATGGTCCGCGTGACCAGGGCGACGCTGGCCTCGAGATCCCTGAGCACGTCGTCCTTGGGCCGCCTGGTCGCGTCGGCGAACTCCAGGGGGCGGTCGCGGACGTAGCCGGTCTTCGCGATCTCGGTCCCGATGTAGTAGTTCAGGTTCCCGGTCACGTGAAGAAGCAGGTGCCCGGCGCTGTTCCCATAGTCGTAGGGACGCACCCAGAACTCATCCTCGGACAGACCCGCGCTCAGCGTCTTGGCCTGCTCCAGGAACGCCTCAAATCGGGTCGTCAGGGCGGTTGCCACGGTGTCAGCCAGCGCGGTCATGTGGTGCCGATGCTACCTTCTGAGACAGGGCCATGCAACGGCCAGCACGTCCCGACAGGGGTAATGCTGGTGGCGGTTGGAACCGACACCCAAGCAGGCGCCACTCCATGTCCCCAGCCCGTCTCCTGCTCCCCGTTGTCCTTGTTGCCCTGTTGACTCCAGTGCCGTCCCTGGCCCAGGAGGCGCCGAGCGCGCCAGTGTTCCGGTCACAGGTCAATCTGGTGTCGCTGGCGGCGGTGGTACGCGACAAACGCGGCCGGATCGTCTCGTCGCTGACCAAAGGCGACTTCGAGATTCTCGAGAATGGCCATACCGTCCCGGTGCTCGAGGTGCGATCGGAGCGCGATGCGCCAGCCAACATCGCCCTGCTGGTCGACGGCAGCGGCAGCATGCGACTCAACGAGTCATTTGCGCTTGCCCGCGCCGTCTCCGAACAGATTCTCGCCAGCCTCGACGAAGGCCGTGACGAAGCGGCGCTCTACAGCTTTGACACGCGCGTGCT
The DNA here is from genome assembly GCA_021731095.1 of Acidobacteriota bacterium. Classification (GTDB taxonomy): domain Bacteria; phylum Acidobacteriota; class Vicinamibacteria; order Vicinamibacterales; family UBA2999; genus JAKFYA01. The sequence goes on from JAKFYA010000359.1 coordinate 4,373, forward strand.
GACGCTGCAGGCCTTCACGCCTGCGCTCGCCAAAGTCAAACACGCGCTGGGCTATCTCGACACCTGGGGTTCAACCTCGCTCTACGACGCGATCAGCGGCGTGGCCGGCAAGATCCACGAACGCGCCGAGGCACGACGCGCCATCGTCGTGTTCACCGACGCCAACGACACCACCAGCACCGTGTCGCCTGAGGAAGTGGCGACGATTGCCAGCGCACTCGACGTCCCGGTATACGCGTTCGCGCTCAATCCCTCGCGGCATGCCGAGGTCAGCAAAGAGGCCGCCGAGCCCGCGCTTGCCCAACTCGCGCGAGCGACTGGCGGGATGTATTTCGTGGCGACCGACACGGCAACGCTGGCCACGCAGGTGGCGACGCTTGTCGAGGAATTGCGCCACCAGCATGTGCTTGCGTTCGAAGCGTCCACGCAACCGGGATGGCGCTCGCTCGAGCTGCGTGTTCGAGGACGTGGCTACAAGATCCGCACGCGCGGCTGGTACTGGTCAGGCGACGCCTTGCCGCCGGCTACGCAGTCGCGATAAGGCCCGCCAACACCTCGGCGGCCTGCACGCACGCGTCGCGTGACACGTCCAGATGCGTGACCGCGCGCACGGTCCTCGGACCAAACGCCACCACCAGCACTCCGGCCGCCTTCGCCCGCGCCACAACGGTCGCCGCGTCTGGCGCCTTTTCCCCGAGCTTGAAGACAACGATGTTGGTGCGCACGCGGGTCGGGTCGAGCAGCACCTGCGGCACCACCGCCAGCCGGTCTGCGATCAGACGGGCGTGCGCATGATCGTCGGCCAGGCGCGCATAGTGGTGGTCAAGCGCATGGAGGCCCGCGGCCGCGAAGATACCCACCTGTCGCATCGCCCCACCGAGCATGCGCCGGTGACGGACGCAGCCGGCGATGACATCGGCCGAGCCGGCCAGCATCGAGCCACCCGGCGCGCCGAGTCCTTTCGACAGCGCGACCCCGACCACGTCGAACGGCGCGGCCAGTTCGGCAACCGTACGGTTGCTCGCCACCGCCGCATTCCATAGTCGCGCGCCGTCGAGAAACGTCGCAATTCCCCGCGCCCGGGCGAGGTCGCAGACGCCAACCACCTGCTCTTGCGGAAAGACAATCCCGCCGGTGCGGTTATGGGTGTTTTCGATCTCGACCAGCGTCGTTGGCGGATACAGGATGTGGCCGCGTGGCTTGATCGCCACCGCCAATTCCTCAGGCGTGAACACGCCGTCGGCACCGATCTCGGTGAACTGCACGCCGGAGTTCGCGGCGCCGGCCCCGGCTTCGTGCCAGACGGCATGGCTCTCCCGGCTGACGATCACATCGTCGCCGGGACGGGTCAGCGCCCTGAGCACGACCTGATTGGCCATCGTTCCGGTCGGGAGCCACAGCGCGGCCGCCTTGCCGAGCTCGGAGGCGATCCGGTCCTGCAGCTGCTGCACCGTCGGATCCTCGCCGAACTGGTCGTCACCAACCGGCGCCGTGGCCATCGCGTCGCGCATCGCCAGCGTCGGTCGGGTCACGGTGTCTGAGCGGAGGTCGATCGCCACGTCAGGCCGGCTGGTTGATCAGCATGTTCGCGACGCCGTCGAAGAACTCGCGGAGCAGCGCGTCCGCATCGGCTGGCAGCGCCGCATCCGTCAGCGCCACGTGCATCAGCTGCAGCCACCGGTCGCGGGCCGCCGGAGTGACCGGGAACGGCGCGTGCCGCATGCGCAGCCGCGGATGTCCCCGTTGCTCCATGTAGCGCGGCGGGCCGCCAAATCGGCCGACGAGAAAGTCGCGGAACCGCTGTTCCGCGCCCTCAAGGTCGTCGGGAGGATACATTGGTCCCAGGATTGAATCGGTCGGCACCTGCCGATAGAACGCCGCAACCAGCCGGCGAAATCCGTCTTCGCCGATGGCGGCGTACAGCTCATGATCTTCCACGTCTGAGGATTTTACCTCTCAGCCAGGCGAGGCCACGCGGGTATCATTCAGACGTGCGTCCCCTGCTCATTCTGGTCCTTGCTGTCGCGTGCTTTGGCGTCGTTCATGCGCAACAGCGCCCGCCGCTGATGCTGTCGCAGCTGACGTGGTTCGACCGGGCCGGCAAGACCCTCGGCACCGTCGGGCCGCTCGGGGATCACGGGAACATCGAACTATCGCCAGACGGATCACGCATTGCGTCAGCGCTGAGCGACAAGACGATCGGCACCCGCGACATCTGGCTCTACGGCGTCGCTGGCGGGGGCCCCACACGGCTGACGTCCTCGCCTGCCGATGAAAACTGGATGATCTGGTCGAACGACGGGCTGCGCACCGTGCTCAACGCGTTCAGTCCGGACATGTTCGACCTGTTCGAGATACCAGTGGGGACGGGCGGTATGCGCCGCCGCCTGGCACAGGACGATGGCGCGCGGTGGCCGGTGAGCCTGTCGCCCGACGGCAAGTTCCTGCTGTATGTGACGAACAGTCCGCGGACCGGCAACGACATCTGGGTGCTGCCGATGACCGGAGATCAGGCCGCCTATCCGTTCCAGCGCACCGCGGCCGCCGAAAACTGGGCGACGTTCTCACCGGACGGTCGCTTTGTCGCATTCAGCAGTGCCGAGTCGGGCAACCCTGAAGTGTTCGTCACCGCGTTCCCGGGGCCAGGGCCGAAGTGGCGCGTGTCCGCTGACACCGGTACGCAAGCGCGATGGCGAAACGCCAACGAGCTGATCTACCTCGACAGCGACCGCCGGCTCACCTCCGCGGCGCTGCGCATCACCGGCGGCACGGTCGAACTGGCAGGCGTCGCCTCACTGTTCCAGATCACGTATCCGTACGGCGCCTATCACGCCTTCGACGTGACCGCTGATGGTCAGCGGATTCTGGTCAATACGATCGTCGTCTCGGGCCGGGAGCCGGTCGTCGTTGCCGAGGGCCAACATCAGCGGCAGGAGCTGCATGCGCGCAACTAGGACTCTGTTCGTTGCGGCCATCATTGCCGTCGCCGTTGGCGACCTGTCGGCGCAGATCGCGGTCTCGTCGAACGATCGCAAGCAGGCGCTCGTCAACGGCATCATCACGCAGATTCCGAATCCGCCGTCAGACACGTTGACGATTGTCGACCTGGGCGTTTTTCCGCCTCGAGTAATCGCCGAGATCGAGGTGCCGGGAGGCGTGACCGGACCGCCACAGGCGGTGGCCGTCACACCCGACGAGTCTCTGGCACTCGTCGCCTCATCGACACGCGTCGATCCGACAACTCCCGGCCGGAGCCTCCCCAACGACGTGTTGAGCGTCGTTGACCTTCGCGCCACGCCGCCCGTGGTCATCGCGACGCTGCACGCTGGCGGGCGCGCGGGTGGCGTCTCAATCAACCGGGCGGGAACGCTGGCGCTGCTCGGCACGCGCAGTGACGGCGGAGTGGCGGTGTTCTCGATTGCCGGCAAGACCGTGACGCCGGTCGGCAAGGTCCACATCTGCGACAACGCCTGCGATCCGTCGACGCCGGTGTTCACCCCGGACGGGCGAACCGCGCTGGTCACCCGGTTCAACGACCACCTGGTATCCGTGCTCTCGATCACCGGAACCACCGTTGAGTACACCAAGCAGGACATCTCCGCGAATCTGAAGCCGTATCCGATGGAGATGTCACCGGACGGCGATATTGCTGTCGTCTCCAATGTTGGCAACGGGCTCGTTGGCGGGGCCGACACGCTGAGCGTGATCGACATGAAGGGCAGGTTTCGACGCGTGGCCAGTTCGGTGTCGCTACCACCCCTGCCCGAAGGGATCGCGTTCTCGAGCGACGGGCAATATCTGGCTGCCGCGTCGATGAACGGCTCGAACTCCCCACCCACCTCGCCACTGTTCAACGACTTCGGAGTGCTGACCGTGTTCAGGCGTCGGGGGACCACGCTCACGCCGGCGGCGACGGCACGGATCGGGCATTGGTGCGAGGGCATCGCGTGGAACCGGGCGAGCACCGTGCTGGTGGTGCAGTGCGCCGAGCAGGAATTGCAGATCTTCCGCTTCGACGGGCAGCGCCTCACCAGAGCTGGAGCCATTCCAGTGAAGGGCGTGCCGAGCGGGATCCGCACGGCACGCTGACGTCAGCGCAGGGTGACGCGCTACTGCGCGGTGCGGGCAACTGGCTTCGCGTAGAGCTCGAACGTCGACACGTTCGCCCAGCCGGCATTGCCATGCCCACCGCTCGGGGCGAGATCGACGAAGCCGACCTCGTCGACACGACTCAGATTCGGATCCTTCACCTCGACCGTCGTCACCACTTTGGCCGGGTCCACCTTGAACCATCGCATGCCC
>JAKFYA010000058.1 GCA_021731095.1 Acidobacteriota bacterium
GCCATTCGCGCGGACAGTCCGGGGTTCACCGGCGTGGCTGGTGTTGAAGGGGTCAGCGCGGCGGCCCCGCTGGACCTCTGGCCGGGTGCCGACATCGGACAGGCACGGGTGCCCCTGCTGCGCGCCCATCCGCTGCTGAGCGACGGCGTCATGACCGGCGCGGTCTTCGGCCGGACGCTCAGCCACGCCACGCTCGAGTACCACCATCCGGTGCCGCGCGTCCCTGCGGCGCTCCTGCAGCTGGTGGGGTTTGTTGACGCCGCGTCGGCCTGGCGCCGCTACGGCAGGACGGGGCCCCCTGCCTGGCAGGCAGACGCCGGCCTGGGCGTGCGCATCGGCCTGGCCGGCCAGGGCGGCGCCGTGCGACTGGATGCGGCGCGGGGGCTGCGCGATGGTCGCCTGACCGTGCTGGGTCGCTGGGAGACCGGGTGGCGCGCGCACTGAGTGCTATCGTCTCCTGATGGACGTGTTCGTCATTCCCCTGGGTGGGGAGCGCTACGAACTCTATTGCGAGGGGGCCGTGGCCGGCGAGGCTGGCGACGAGCCGGCGGGCGATGGCATCTGGGCGCGTGCGCGTCGCCGGTTCGGCGACATGTTGCGCGCGGCCGAAGACCGCGAGCGGACCGGCATCGTGCCCGAGGTGGCACCCGGCTGGATGGGGCGCCAGTACGACAGGCTCATTGCCTGGGTGGCCGAGCGGATTGCCGAGCAGCGATTGCTCTGGAAGCTGCGTCACCAGCACACGGTGACCGTGGTGCACCCGGCCGACATGGACTTCGAAGCCGTCATGGTCCTGGTGCGCGCGTCGCTGGACAGTGATCGCAACCGCCATCTGCGCTGGGCGCTCCTGCACGCGGTGCTGTTCAGCGTCTCCGGTCTGCTGGCCATCGTGCCGGGACCCAACCTGCTGGCCTATCTGTTCGCGTTTCGCATGGTGGGCCACTGGCTGTCGTTCCGGGGGGCGACGCAGGGGCTGCGGCGCACGCTGTGGAACGGGCATGCCTCACCGGAACTGGCGTCTGTCCGCGTGGCCCTGATGCTGCCGACGGCCGCCCGCGAGGCACGCCTGCGCGAAGTCGGGGCAGCGCTGGGGCTGTCGGGATTGCCCGTGTTCGTCGAGCGCCTGACCTAGGCGGTCGGGCATGGTAGCGTAGGGCCCGGGATGACCGGAGGCGCAATGACGAGTGGCAGGGGCGTGCGGGCAGGGCGTGGACGTGCGATGCAGGTGGCGGCGCTGGTGCTGGGGGTAATGTGGCCAACGCTGGCCGGCGCGCAGTCGGCAGTCGAGTTCGTGCCGGACACGCGGTTCCATATCGATGCGGAGCATCTGTCGAACGACGACATCCGGTACGACTGGGACGCGAACTTCTTCGGTGAAATCGATGTCATCGGCTGGAAGGGCGGGCGCGCCACCGTCACGGGCAACTATGAAGTGGTGATGGGCAACCAGCTTCGCCGCTTCGATCCCAACCAGGGCAATTACCTGCTGGAAGGCACCGTCACCCAACGCATTGCCGGCATCGACGTGGGTGGGCAGTTCCATCACATCTCCCGTCATCTCTCGGACCGCATCAAGTTTGCCGCGGTGGACTGGAACCAGCTGGGGCTGCGCGTCGGTACGCAGGTGACGCATGGCAAGCTCGACCTCATGACGCGTGCGGACTTCCGCACCACGGTCGCCAACTCGCTGGTGGACTATGACCGGGAGGTCGAGGCCGACCTCAAGGTGCGCTATGCGATTCGGCCCCGCGTGTCGGCCATGTCCAATACCCGTCTGCGCCTGGTGGACACCGATGACACCCGCAACCGGGGCATCCTGGTGGGCATTCGCACCGAGGGCGGCGTGCATCTCCAGGGCAGCGGCGGTGCCATCGAGCTGTTTCTGGCGGCCGAGCGACGCATTGATCCGTATCCGACCCAGTTCGCCTACGCCACGTTCCTGGCTGCCGGCTTCCGGGTGGTGGGCCGCTGACCCCCGGCGGTCGATGCCATAATCTCCGCATGTCGATGAGGCGAGTCGCCCGTTTGCTGGTGGCACTGGCGGTCGCAGGTGCCATGGTGGGACCGGCGCGGTTTCCCGTGCCGCTCGAGGCGGCCGTCCGGCCGCCGAAGCTGGCCTACCAGTCGGTGACCTTGCCCAACGGGTTGCGGGTCATCCTGTCGGAAGACCACTCCACGCCCATTGTCCACCTGTCGGTCTGGTACCACGTGGGTTCGAAGAACGAGAAGACGGGACGGACCGGCTTCGCGCACCTCTTCGAGCACATGATGTTCAAGGGCTCCCGCAATGTGGAGCCCGAGGCGCACACCTCCATCGTGGCCAGTGTCGGTGGGCAGAGCAACGCCTACACGACCGAGGACACCACGGTGTTCTGGCAGACGGTGCCGCAGCAGTTCCTGCCGCTCATGATGTGGCTCGAGGCGGACCGCATGGCCACGCTGCGCGTCGACGAGGAAGCCTTCAAGCGCGAGCGTCAGGTCGTCAAGGAAGAGCGGCGGATGCGGGTGGAGAACCAGCCCTATGGCCGGATGAACGAGATCATCTACGACCACGCCTTCACCACCCATCCCTACAAGCACCCGACCATCGGCAGCATGGCCGACCTCGAGGCCGCGTCGATTGCCGATGTCCGCGAGTTCCACGACACGTACTACGTGCCCGAGAACGCCACGCTGACCATCGTGGGCGACTTCGATCCGGCCCTGACGCTGCAACTGGTGACGAAGTACTTCGGCAAGGTGCCGAAGGCCACGCGCCCGGTGCCGCGCGACATTCCCAGAGAGCCCGCGCAGACCCGGGAGAAGCGCGCGGTCGTGACGGAGGGCTGGCCGTTGCCGGCGGTCGTGGTGGCGCACCACGTCACCTACGACGGTCACCCGGACTCCTACCCGCTGCACATCGTCTCGAAGATTCTCTCGGACGGGCAGAGCTCGCGCATCACCCGTGAGCTGGTCTACAAGCAGCAGCTGGCGGTGCAGGCGTTCGGCAGCGCGAACATCGAGGAGGACCCGAGTCTCTTCTACGCCGTCGGCATCGTGCAGCCGGGCCACACACCGGCCGAGGTGGAGAAGGCGCTCATCGTTGAACTGGAGCGGCTGAAGAACGAGCCGGTGTCGGCGCATGAGCTGGAGCGGGCCAAGAACCAGTTCGCCCGCGACTACATCATCGGGCGCGAGTCGAATCAGGAGAAGGCGCAGCACCTCTCGCATGCGGCGGTCATCCACAACGACGTCACGACAGCCGACGGCGAGTTCGACCTGTTCATGGGCGTGACGGCCGCCGATGTCCAGCGCGTCGCGCGCACCTACTTCCGGGCGGAGAACCGCCTGGTGCTGACCATTCAGACGAAGGGGACCGGGCAATGAGCACCCGCTGGCTGGCCGCCTGTGCCGCGGTCCTGATGGTGACAGTGGCCCCGGGGGCGCAGGCCCAGACGGCCAACTGGCCCAGCGAGGCGCCGCCGCGCCCACTGCCGGCGCGCGAGGTGAAGTTCCCCCCGTACGAAATCCGGACGCTGTCCAACGGGATGCAGGTGGTGATTGTCCTGCACCACGAACAGCCCGCCGTAAGCATGCGCCTGCTGGTGCGCGCCGGCGGGGCGTACAACCCGCCGGGGAAGCCCGGCGTGGCGGCCCTGGTGGCGTCGCTCCTCGATCAGGGCACCACGACCCGTACGGCCGAGCAGATTGCCGATCGCATTGATTCCATAGGCGGGGCGCTGGGCACCGGGTCTGGCAGCGATCTCTCGTTCGTCAATGCCGTGGTGATGAAGGACTCCTTCGGGACGGCCATGGACCTGCTGTCCGACCTGGTCCGGAACCCGTCGTTCAGGCAGGACGAGATCGACCGGCAGAAGCAGCAGGTCATGTCGGGGCTGACCGTCAGCCGCACAGACCCTGACTACGTGGCCAACGTGCTCTTCGACCGGCTGGTGTACGGCTTCCATCCGTATGGGCTGCCGAACAGCGGCACGCCCGAATCGCTGGCCACCATCACGCGGGCCGATCTGCAGGCGTTCCACAAGTCCTGGTTCGTGCCGAACAACATGATTCTCGGCATCGTCGGCGATGTCAGCAGTCAGGAAGCGTTCGCGGCGGCCGAGCGTGTATTCGGGAAGTGGGCGCGGGCCGAACTGCCGGCCACGAAGCTGGTCGAGCCGCCGCCGCCGACCCGGCGAGTCGTGGTGGTCGACATGCCCGAGGCCGTGCAGACCGAGATTCGCGTAGGTCACCTGGGGATTCCCCGACGGCATCCGGACTACGTGCCGATGGATCTGGCCATCCGCATCCTGGGGGGCGAAGGGGCCAACCGGCTGCACCGGGTGCTGCGCTCCGAACGGGGGCTGACCTATGGCGCCGAAGCCGACATCAACGCCTACAAGCAGTCGGGCGATGTGCTGGCCGAAACCGACACGAAGACCGAAACCACGGGCGAGGCGCTCAAGCTGGTGGTCGAGGAATTTGCCAAGCTGCAACGCGAGCGCGTCGGCGACCGCGAACTCGGCGATGCGGAGGCCTACCTGGCCGGCGCGTTCCCCCTGACCATCGAGACGCCGGACGCCATTGCGACCGAGGTGCTGAACAACGTCTTCTACGAGCTGCCGGTCGAGGAGATTGGCACGTTCTCGGAGCGGGTGCAGTCGGTCAGGCCCGACGATATCCAGCGCGTCGCCCGGGCCCATGTCTACCCGGACCGCCTCTCGGTGGTGCTCGTCGGCAATGCCCGCGCCTTTCTGTCCCAGCTCAAGGCCGCCGGCTTTGGTCAGGTGGAAGTGATTCCCGGCGAGCAACTGGACCTGTCGTCGGCCACGCTGCTACGGGACCCGGCGCCCGTCCCGGCCAAGTGAGCCTGTTCCGGGTGTGGTGAGGCAGACCTGCCCATGCGCGTGATGATCTCGTGCGGGGAAGCGAGCGGCGACCTCTACGCTGCTGACCTGGCCCGGGAAATTCTGGCCCGCGAGCCAGAGACCGAGCTGACCGGATTCGGCGGTCCGCGACTGAAGGCCGCCGGGGCCAGCCTCGTGGCCGACTTCCACGGCCTGTCCGTGACCGGGCTGTCAGAGGCGGTCAGCATCCTGCCGCGTGCGTTCCGCACCATCGGCACGCTGGTGGCCGAAGCGAAGGCCCGGCGCCCGGATGTCTTCGTGGCCATCGACTTCCCGGACTTCAACTTCCGCCTGATGGCCAGGCTGAAGGCGCTGGGGATACCGGTGGTCTACTACATCAGCCCCCAGCTCTGGGCGTGGCGGGCCGGCCGCATGAAGACGATGCAGCGCCTGGTGGACCGCGTGCTGGTCATCTTCCCCTTCGAAGAACAGCTCTACCGTGCGGCAGGCGTGAATGTGCAGTTTGTCGGACACCCGATGGTTGACCTGGCCCAGGCAGCCCGGTCGCGCGCGGCGTTCCTGACTGCGCACGGTCTCGACCCGGCCGCGCCGGTGGTGGCCCTGCTGCCCGGCAGCCGACGGAACGAGCTGGAGCGGATTCTGCCCGACATGGCTGCGGCCGTCCCGCTCATCCGTCAGCAGATTCCCGGGGTGCAGTTCGTCGTGGCCTGTGCGCCAGGCCTGGAGGACGCGCAGTTCGCCGGGTTCGGGGCCGGTATCCCGGGTGCCCCCGTGCTGGTGCGCGGCGCGGCCGATGAGGTGCTGGCCTCGGCCGACGTGGTGGTGGTGGCGTCAGGCACGGCCACCCTCCAGACGGCCCTGCACGAGAAGCCGATGGTCGTGGTCTACCGGGTGTCGCGGCTGACCTATCTGGCCAAGCCACTGACGCTGGTGGACATGTATGCCATGCCGAACCTGATTGCGGGGCGGCGCATCGTGCCGGAACTGATCCAGGCCGACTTCACGCCGGCCCGCGTGGCGGCGGAGACGGTCCGGTATTTCAGGGAACCGGGGCACTATGGCGCGACCCGGGACCAGCTGGCCCGCGTGCGGGCGCAGCTCGGCGCCCCGGGCGCCAGTGGCCGGGCGGCCGAGGCCGTGCTGGAGGTGGCGCGGCGTTCGGGACTCGCGGGTGGGCAGCCGGCGTCTGGCCGAGTACAATCATAGGTCTTGGTTATCCACGCGGCCCGACCGCGTCCTGTCTTCCGGAGACGCATTACCTCATGGCTACTTTGAACAGTTTTGGCACGCGCACGGACCTGACGGTCGGTGGGCAGTCCTACCAGATCTACAGCCTGCCGGCGCTCGAGAAAGCCGGATTCCCCGGTGTGTCGCGGCTGCCCTTCTCCATGAAGGTGCTGCTCGAGAACCTGCTGCGCCGCGAGGACAATGCGTTCGTGAAGGCGGATGACATCCGCGCCGTGGCCGGCTGGGATGCCACGGGTTCGGCTGAGAAGGAAATCTCCTTCATGCCGGCGCGCGTGCTGCTGCAGGACTTCACCGGCGTGCCGTGTGTGGTCGACCTGGCGGCGATGCGCGATGCCATGGTGGCGCTGGGCGGCAACCCGGACCGCGTGAACCCGCTGCAGCCGGTGGAACTGGTCATCGACCACTCGGTGCAGGTGGACTACTTCGGTCGTCCCGACGCGCTGGCGCTGAATGCCGAGCTCGAGTTTTCGCGCAACAAGGAACGCTATGCGTTCATGCGCTGGGGCCAGCGCGCCTTCAACAACTTCAAGGTGGTCCCGCCCGACACGGGCATCGTCCACCAGGTGAACGTCGAGTACCTCGCCCGCGTGGTCTTCTCGCAGACCGTGGACGGCGTGCAGGAGGCCTACCCGGACACGCTGGTCGGCACCGACTCGCACACGACCATGGTCAACGGCCTGGGCGTGGTGGGCTGGGGCGTCGGTGGCATTGAGGCTGAGGCCGCCATGCTCGGCCAGCCGTCGTCGATGCTGATTCCGAAGGTGCTGGGCGTGCGTCTCACGGGCAGCCTGAAGCCCGGCATCACCGCCACGGACCTGGTGCTCACCGTGACCGAGCGCCTGCGCAAGCACGGCGTGGTCGGCAAGTTCGTCGAGTTCTTCGGCGAGGGCCTCAAGCACCTCACCATTGCGGACCGCTCGACCCTGGGCAACATGTGCCCCGAGTACGGCGCCACCGTGGCCATCTTCCCGATTGACGCCCTGACGCTGGACTATCTGCGCCTGACCAACCGTGACGCCTCCCGCGTGGCGCTGGTCGAGGCCTATGCCAAGGCCCAGGGGATGTTCCGTGAAGAGGGCCAGCCGGATGCGGTCTATTCCGAGAGCATCGAGATCAGCCTCGACGCCATCGAGCCCAGCCTGGCGGGACCGAAGCGTCCGCAGGACCGCGTGGCGCTGAACGCGGCCAAGCCGGCGTTCGCCTCGGCCCTTCCCGCGATGAAGGAGCAGGCGAAGGCCGCAGCCGCGAAGTCGGGCGCGGTGGCCGTGGCCGAGCAGACCGTGGCCGGCATGGCCGACGGCTCCGTCGTGATTGCAGCCATCACCAGCTGCACCAACACCTCGAACCCGAGCGTGCTGGTGGCGGCGGGCCTGCTGGCGAAGAAGGCGGCCGAGAAGGGCCTCACCCGGAAGCCCTGGGTGAAGACCAGCCTCGCGCCCGGGTCGAAGGTGGTCACCGAGTACCTGGATGCGGCCGGCCTGACGCCCTACCTCGAGCAGCTCGGCTTCCACACGGTGGGCTATGGCTGCACCACCTGCATCGGCAACAGCGGTCCGCTGCCGGACGAGGTCTCGGCCACGATTCGCGAGGGCAGCCTCGTGGTGGCGTCGGTGCTCAGCGGCAACCGCAACTTCGAAGGTCGCATCCAGCAGGATGTGCGCGCCAACTATCTGGCGTCGCCGCCGCTGGTGGTCGCCTATGCCATTGCCGGCTCGATGCTGACCGACATCACCACCGAACCGCTCGGCACGGGCACGGATGGCGCGCCGGTCTACCTCAAGGACGTCTGGCCGACCGAGCAGGAGCTGCAGGAGACGGTCGCCCGCGTGGTGACCAACGAGCAGTACCGGAAGTCCTACGCCAACGTGTTCGACGGCGATGCGCGCTGGCAGGGGCTGCAGATTCCCGAAGGCAACCGGTTCGACTGGGAGGCCGACTCGACCTACGTGCGCCGGCCCACCTTCCTCGAGGGAATGACGATGGAGCAGCCGAAGGCGGCTGACATCACTGGCGCCCGCGTGCTCGCCCTGCTGGGCGATAGCGTGACCACCGACCACATCTCCCCGGCCGGCAACATCAAGGCCGACAGCCCGGCCGGCAAGTACCTGCAGGAGCACGGCGTGAAGCCGGTCGACTTCAACTCGTATGGCGCCCGTCGTGGCAACCACGAGGTGATGATGCGCGGCACCTTCGCCAACACGCGCCTGCGCAACCAGGTCGCGCCGGGCACCGAAGGCGGCTGGACGACGCTGCTGCCGGCCGGTGGCGTGATGTCGATCTATGACGCGTCGGTGCAGTATCGCGAGGCGGGTGTGCCGCTCATCGTGATTGCCGGCAAGGAATACGGGTCGGGCTCGTCGCGCGACTGGGCGGCGAAGGGCACGTTCCTGCTGGGCGTGAAGGCGGTCATCGTGGAGAGCTTCGAGCGCATTCACCGCAGCAACCT
>JAKFYA010000079.1 GCA_021731095.1 Acidobacteriota bacterium
GCCATGCACACCAGACCTGCGATTTGCTTGCGCACCTTACGCCTCCGACATGTAGGGGTAGCGATGGTCCCGCGGCGGCGCGAAGTTCTCCTTCACATTCCGCGCACTCACCCAGCGGACCAGATTCAGCATCGAGCCAGCTTTGTCATTCGTGCCGGAGCGCCGCGCGCCGCCGAACGGCTGCTGCCCCACGACGGCCCCGGTCGGCTTGTCGTTGATGTAGAAATTTCCGGCTGCGTCGCGCAGGGCTGACTGCGCCTGCCCCACCGCCGCGCGGTCGCGCGCGAAGATCGCGCCGGTCAGAGCGTAGGGCGAGGTACCGTCAACCAGTCTGAGCGTCTCGTCCCAGTGCGTGTCGTCATACACGAAGGCCGTCACGACCGGGCCGAAGATCTCTTCCTGCATCAGTCGGTAGCGGGGGTCCGTGGTTTCCACCAGCGTGGGCGACACGAAGTAGCCACGCGCGTCGTCAACAGTTCCCCCTCGCAGAATCGTGGCATGCTGGCGCGCGTCTTCGAGATAGCCGGAGATTCGTGAACAGGCCGGACGGTCGATGACGGCACCGAGGAACGTCCGGAAGTCGGCAGGGTCACCCATCCGCATGTCGTCCATCATCCCGATCACCCGGTCGCGGACCGACGGCCACAGCGAACGCGGCACATAGACCCGGCTTGCCGCCGAGCACTTCTGACCCTGGTATTCGAAGCCGCCGCGGGCAATGGCTACCGCCAGCTCCTGCGCGTCGGCAGAGGCATGGGCGAGGATGAAGTCCTTGCCGCCCGTCTCACCCACGAGCCGGGGATAGCTCCGGTAGCGGGCGGCCTTCACGCCCTCACCCACCGTCGACCAGATCCGGTCGAAGACCGCCGTGCTGCCGGTGAAGTGCACGCCGGCCAGATGCGGCGAGGCCAGCACCGCGTCGCTGATGGCTGCCGGGTCGCCCGCCACCAGGTTGATGACACCCGGCGGCAGACCAGCTGCCTCGAGCAGGCGGTAGAGGCAGTAGGCGCTGAGCATGGCCGTCGAGGCCGGCTTCCAGACCACCGTATTCCCCATCAGCGCCGGGGCCGTCGGCAGGTTGCCCGCAATGGAGGTGAAGTTGAAGGGCGTGACCGCGTAGACGAACCCCTCGAGCGCGCGGTACTCCAGCTGGTTCCAGACGCCGTGACTGCTGAGTGGCTGCTCGGCCTGGAGCTGCTGGGCGTAGAAGGGATTGAACCGCCAGAAGTCGATCAGCTCCGAGGCGGCGTCGATCTCGGCCTGCACGGCGGTCTTGGACTGGCCGAGCATCGTGGCCGCGTTCAGCACCGGGCGCCAGGTCGTGGCGAGCAGCTCTGCGGCACGCAGGAAGACCGCGGCGCGCGCCTCCCAGGACCACGATGACCACTCGGCCCGCGCGGCAACGGCGGCGTCTACGGCGGCCTGGGCGTCAGTGGGTCCCGCGGTGTGGAAGTGCCCCAGGACATGGCCATGGTCGTGCGGCATGACCACTGGCACGGTGTGTCCCGTGCGCACCTCGTGTCCGCCGATGAAGAGCGGGATGTCCGCCTGCTCGGCCGCCATCGAGGCCAGCGCCGTCTTCAGCGCGGCGCGTTCAGGCGACCCGGGCAGGTACCCGAGATTCGTGTCGTTGACCGGCGGTGGCACGCGCCGGAGGCCGGCAAAGGCTGAACTGGAGGTCACGCGGGCATTGTAACGCCCGCGCCTCGCCGGCACGCGGCCCGGCAACTCAGGGGCGCGCCGGCTCGATGTCGACGCGAATCGTCCGCCAGCGACCCTGCCTGAAACGCACGAAGCTCAGGACCGCGCGCGTGGAGTGCCCCAGGACGATGGCCAGCCAGATGTCTTCCGGATGCAGTCCTCGCGTGGACTGGAGATAGCTGCAGAGACCGATCGGGATGATCACCTGCGAAATCACGGAGATGAACAGCGGGCTGCGCGTGTCTCCAGTCCCCTGCAGACCACCGGTGTAGCTCAGCGCCACGGTGATGAAGAGGCCCGAGACACTGAGGTACTTCAGGAGCTGGCCACCGAGTTGGGCCGCAAACGGATCGTGCATGTTGAAGATGCCCAGGAGCAGATCCGGCACAAACACGAACAGCGCCCCAACCACCAGGGCCGCGCCGAACCCGATGCGGGCAGCCACGGACACGCCACGTGCCGCCCTGTCGCTCTGTCCAGCGCCGAGATTCTGCCCGGCGATCGTGGCCGCGGCACCCATCAGCCCGTTCGACGTCCAGGTGATCAGCGAGAACAGCTCGGTGTAGCCGACCGCGTAGGCCGCCTGCGCGGCTGCGCTGTGTTCAAGCGACCCGATGAAGCGGAGCATCAGGACGCCACCCACGTTCATGGCAATGCCCTGGATGCCTGTGGGGAGGCCGAACTTGAACAGCGAGCGGATGATGGTGAAGTCGGGCTTCTTGTCGATGCCCGCGTGGAGATGGATGACCGAATCCGGCGTGAACAGCTTCCAGACGCCGTAGACGCTCACCACCAGATTGCTGGCCACGGTGCCGTAGGCCGCACCAACCGTCCCGAAGAGCGGGATGAGGATGATGTTGAACACCACCGTCAGCACGGTCAGGCCTGCGCCCAGCTTGAGCGGGGTGCGTGAGTCGCCGGCCGCGCGGAAGGCGCCGCTCAGCATGAAGAACATCATGATGCCGAGGCCGCCGAGGAACATCACCCGGAGGAACGGCAAGGCCTCGACCTGGACTTCGGGTGAGGCATTGATGAGCCGCAGCAGGCCCGGCGCCACCGCATACCCGACGGCAGCCATCACGATGGCGAGGCCCGCGGCCGTCAGGAACGACTGGTAGACGACCCGGTTGACCTTGTCGGGTTCATTGGCCCCGACAAAACGCGCCACGAGCACGGCCATGCCCGTGAAAAGCGAACTGATGAAGACGATGACGACGAGGAGGACCTGCCAGCTGACACCAATGGCGGCATTGCCGGTGAAGCCGACGAAGTGCCCGACCATCGCGTGGTCGATGATGCCCTGCAACCCGGCGATGACGTTCTGGAGCATCGTCGGCCAGGCCAGACGCCAGACCGCCGGCCCGAGCGGGCCTTCGATGAGCGATCGGTCATATACGCGACGCGGCGAGGACTGGGCCATCCGGAAGGTCAGTCTACATTACGCCGCTGATGGTCCCGTCGCTTACGCACCGGCCACCCGGCACCGCAAGAATCATCAAGCGACAATTTCGGCGCCGCCGTATCCTACCGCCGTGAGCGTGACCGCACGCGCCCTCTGGTACATCGAGACCCACCTACTGGGCGACCTCTCGCTCGACGCGGTAGCGTCGGCGGCGGGTGTCTCCCGCTTTCACGTCTCGCGTGCCTTCAGCGTGTCGATGGGCCTGCCGCTCGCCAGCTATGCGCGGGCGCGCCGCCTCACGCTGGCGGCCCACCAGCTGGCCGCCGGTGCGCCGGACATCCTGTCAGTGGCGCTTGATGCCAGCTACGGCTCGCATGAGGCGTTCACGCGTGCGTTCAGCCAGCAGTTCGGTCTCTCCCCGGAGCAGGTCCGCGAGCGCGCGGACACCGCAGGTCTCGCACTGCAGGAGGCGGTGCGCCTCAACCCGGACCGGAAGCTGCCGCTGGCCCCTCCGCGCTGCGAGCTGGGCCGTACTCTCCGACTGGTCGGCCTGACCGATCGTCACGACGGGACCCTCACGAGACTGCCCGAACAGTGGAGCCACTTCAGCCCGCTGGTGGGTCACATCGACGGTCAGGTGGGACGCGTCGCATACGGCGTGTCCTACAACCACGATGAGTCAGGTGCCTTTGATTACCTCTGCGGCGTGGAGGTAACCGCGTTCGTCGGCCATCCGCAGGACTTCGCCCGGTTGACCATCCTGCCCCAGACCTATGCGGTGTTCACACACCCCGAGCACCTCTCGTCCATCTCGCACACGGTAGGCGCGGTCCTCAACCACGCGCTGGCCGAGGCGGGATACGTGCCGGCCGAAGGTCCCTTCTTCGAGCGGTACGGCGACGCCTTCGATCCGAGGACCGGCCTCGGCGGTATCGAACTCTGGTTTCCGGTCCTGCCGCCTGATAGCGGCACAGCCACAGGGGACACAGCATGACCCATACACAGGTGCGACAGGGCCTCAAGGGTGAGCACGGCTTCTTCACCGCCATGTCCGTGGCGATGGCCGCCGTGGTGTTCATCGGCTTTTCGCCGACCTTCTATGCCCGCAGCGCCGAGTTGCCCTCACTTCCGGGGATGACCATCCTGCACGGCGTGGTCTTCACGACCTGGGTCCTGGCCTACGTGCTGCAGTCAGTCCTGGTCCTGACCGGTCGTCGCCGCCTGCATATGACCCTGGGCCTGGTGTTCATGGGCCTTGGCGTGCTCATGGTCTGGCTGGGCCTGGCGACCGCGGCCGGAGCGGCCCGGCGTGGCGCCGGAGCGCCGGTCGGCGACGACCCGCGGGTCTTCATGGTCGTGCCGGTCTTCGACATCCTGCTCTTCGCGGTGTGCCTGGCCGCCGGTTATGCGTGGCGGCATGCGCCCGCCGTGCACAAGCGGCTCATGTTGCTGGCGTCGATTGACCTGATGGGACCGGCCATTGCGCGCATGGCGCAACAGGCGGAGCGGCCGCTGTTTGCCGAGCACTTTCCGATGTGGGCGTATGCCGGGATGATGCTGGCCATCGCCGTCGCCTGCCTCGGCGATGTGATCACGCGACGTCGGCCACACCAGGCCTACGTCTGGGGCGCGCTGATCCTGACGATATCGGGCCCCGCCCGGTTCGCGCTGGGCAACACCGCCACCTGGCTCTCGATCGTCGACGTGCTGGTGCGCTGGCTCTAGTCGGCCCTGGCGCCCCCGCTACACATCCAGTTCCCGCGCCTCCTCGGCGCGGTCCATGATGAAGCGGAAGCGGGCCGAGGCGTCCTTGCCCATCAACTCGTTGATGACGCGATCGGTGACGATCTGGTCCGAAATCTCGACCCGAAGCAGGCGACGGGTCTTCGGGTTCAGCGTCGTCTCCCAGAGCACCTTCGGCATCATCTCGCCCAGGCCCTTGAAGCGGGTGATCTCGGGCTTTGACCGCCCCTGACCGTGCTGCTTCAGCAGGCGGTCACGATGCGCGTCGTCAAGCGCCCACCAGGTCTCCTTGCCCACATCAATGCGGTAGAGCGGCGGCTGCGCCAGATAGATCCGTCCATCCGCAATCAGGTGCGGCAGGTGGCGATAGATGAAGGTGAGCAGCAGGGTGGCAATGTGGTGCCCATCCGAGTCGGCGTCAGCCAGGATGATGATGCGCCCGTAGCGGAGACGACTGGCATCGAACGTCTTGCCCATCCCGCAGCCCAGCGCCGTCACCAGATCCGACAGCTCCTTGTTCTCGAGCACCTTGGCGAGAGTCATGCCTTCGGTGTTCATCACCTTGCCGCGCAGCGGCAGGATGGCCTGCCTCGCGCGGTCGCGCCCCTGCTTGGCCGAGCCTCCGGCCGAGTCACCTTCAACGATGAAGAGCTCAGTGTCTTCACGGTTCGAGTTGGCGCAGTCGCTGAGTTTCCCCGGCAGGGTCAGGCGCCCGGTCGTGGCCGTCTTGCGCGTCACCTCAGCCTGCGCGGCCCGGCTTGCCTCTCGCGCGCGGGCCGACAGAATGATGCGCGCGACAATCGATTCGGCCACCGTGCGGTTGTGATTGAGCCAGTGCTCCAGCGCCGGGCGCACGGCCGAATCGACGGCCGACAACACTTCGGGGTTGTTCAGACGGTCCTTGGTCTGCCCCTGGAACTGCGGCTCTTCGATGAACAGGCTGAGCACACCGGTCAGCCCTTCGCGGATGTCCTCCGCCGTCAGCGTGACGCCCTTCGGTGACAGGCCATGGGTGTCGATGTAGTTGCGAACGGCCTTGCCCAACCCGGCGCGGAGGCCGTTTTCGTGCGTGCCACCAGACCCCGTGGGAATGCCGTTGACGTAGCTGCGGATGTGCTCGTCGGTCGACTCCGTCCACTGCAGGACCAGGTCCAGCCGAGGACCGCTTTCCCGGTTCAGGACAAAGGCCGCCTCATGCACGGGCTTCGCGCTGCGCTCGCGGATGATCTTGGCCAGGTAGTCGGCCAGCCCCTCCTGGTGGTGATACACCACCTTCGTGCGGGCGACCTCGTTCTCGAAGGTCACCTTGACGCCCTTGTGGATGTAGCTCACCACCTCCAGGCGTTCACGAATCGTCTCCGCGTCGAACTCCACCTTCGGAAAAATGGTCGCGTCCGGGTGAAAGGTGACGGTGGTGCCGCTGCCGCGGGCGGGTCCGACCTTCGACAACGGCGCCACCGGGCGCCCCTGCCGGAACGACATCTCCCACTCGGCCCCGTCGCGGCGCACCTTCGCCACCAGGCTCCGGGACAGCGCGTTCACCACGCTGGCGCCCACACCGTGCAACCCACCCGCCGTCTTGTAGTTGCCCTGCTCGAACTTGCCGCCGGCATGCAGGACGGTGAAGATCACCTCCAGCGCGCTCTTGCCCGTCTGCGGGTGCTTGTCGACCGGAATGCCGCGGCCATCGTCCACCACCGTAATCGACGCGCCATCCGCATGCAGGGTCACCGTGATCTGCGAGGCGAACCCGTTCATCGCCTCATCAACGGAGTTGTCGAGCACCTCCCAGACCAGGTGATGCAGGCCGGCTGCGCCAACCCCGCCGATGTACATGCCGGGGCGCTTGCGAACCGGTTCGAGGCCTTCGAGAACAGTGATGTCTTTTGCGGTGTAGGAGGACATGGACAGCAACAGCCATCTTACCCTCACCCGCCGGCGGCTTTCTGCTGGCGGATGCGGCCAACCGGGCGTAGACTCTGCCGCATATGCGCTGGGTGCTCCTCTCGGCGCTCGCCTGGCTGGGTGCCGCGACCCTGTTCGTGGTGGCCATGCAGGGGTCTGCCCGGACGCCGCGCGTCTCCTCCCACGCCATCGGCATCTCGCCGCTGGCCCAGAGCCTGAGTCAACTGGAGCACCAGGGCCGCTGGACGAGGGGCTCACCGGAGTGGGTGGTCACCAAAGCCGTGGCGGCCCTCCACCTGATGGTGGCCGACGTGGAAGCCAATCGCCCGGAGCAGGCGCTGGCCATTGCCGGCGCCATCATCGAGGGCGCCTCGTCGCGCTATGACGAGGTGCTGATCTACGTGCGCGGCGTACGCGGCAGCGGCGCCGTCCACCGGGTGCAGTGGACGGCGCGCAACGGCTTCCGCGAGTGGGTCTATCCAGGGCGCTAGCGCGTACCGGTTTCACTCGGATCGCGCTGGAGCAGCACGGGGTAGCTCCAGAGCCGACCCCAGGTGTTGCCCTTCCTGGCCGCACAGGCCGGGTCATTCGTGTCCCGCGAGACGGCGTCGTCCGGGTCGGCAGGGCTCTTCAGCATCACGTGGATGGCCTGCGCCGGCGTCTTGCTGGTCACGACGAGGTACAGGTTCCGGTGGTCACTGTCCGGCGACACCGTGAAGTTCTCCCGCCGGGTCACGTCCGCGCACGCCTCCTTCCATGGCTGCTGGTTGAGCACCACCCAGCCCTTGTTGTAATTGCCGGACCTGCCGAAGCTGTAGTCCACATCCGTCAGCGGGTTGTCACCGGTCACGTAGAGGTTGCGGTATACGCCGTCAGGCCTGAACCAGACGTACAGCGTGTATCGCTCTCCCGGATTCACGACGAAGTGGTGGACGCTGGTATAGACCTCGACGCCCTCGCCCTTTGCCCAGCGCGACCAGAGCTTCTTCGGCGCAGTGCCCTGCTCGGTGCGGGTGGTACCAGTCTCCAGTCGCACCCTCGTGTTCAGCGGCAGGCCACTCCCGTCATCGGTCGTGCGGCTCGTCGTGGCGGCCGGCACCGGAGCCTTCGCCTCGCTCGGGTCCAGCTTCAGCAGGAACGGCTGCGGCCAGAGCGTGCCCCACGTGGAACCCTTGCGGGCCGCGCAGGCCGGGTCACTGGTGTTTCGTGCCACGTCGTCGTCGGGGTCGGCCGGGCTGCGGAGCGTCACCTGCACCTGTTCTGACGGGGTCTTGCTCATCACCACCACGTAGAGATGGTTGTGCTCACTGTCCGGGGCGATGGTCAGGTTGTACCGGCGCGTCACCGTCTGGCAGCTCTCCTTCCACGGCTGCTGATTGAGCGCCACGAAGTTCGTCGTGTAACCACTGGACTTGCCGTAGCTGTAGTCCACGTCGGTCAGCGGGTTCTCGCCCACGACATAGAAATTCCGGTAGATGCCGTCCGGTCTGAAGTGGCCGTACACCGTGTACTTCTGACCTGCGACCACGGTGAAGCGGTAGACGCCGACAAACACGTCCGGACCGTTGCCGCGCACCCACCTCGACCAGAGCTTCTTCGGCGTACCGGCCTGCTCGACCCTGGTGGCCGAGGTCTGCACGGTGGCCTGCTGGTTCATGGGTAGATCGACTGCCGTGTAGGTCTGCGCCGCGACTGGCGCGGCCCACAGCAGGATGAGGAGACAGACGAAAGCGCCCACAGGCACCTCCCCGGGCGGAGAGGTAACTCCACCCCGTTC
>JAKFYA010000193.1 GCA_021731095.1 Acidobacteriota bacterium
CGATGCACGTCGACGACATAGGAGATCGAGTGGAACGTGAAGAAGGAGATGCCGATCGGCAGCATCAGCCCCGGGGCTGACAGACGGCTCAGCCCGCCCAGCCCGAGCAGGGCATTCAGGTTGTCCACCACGAAGCCGGCGTACTTGAACACACCCAGCGACAGCAGGTTCAGGGTGACCACGCCGGCCAGCAGTCGTCTCGCCGCTGGGGTGCCTCGCCACCGATCCACCAGCACCGCCGCCCCGGCATTGACCAGGATGGAGGCCAGAATGACCAGGGTGAACCGGCGTCCGTCCCGCGCATAGAACACCACGCTGGCCAGCACGAGCAGCAGGTTGCGTGCCCGGGCCGGCGCCAGATAGTAGAGCGCCAGCAGGATGGGCAGGAAACCGAACAGGAAGGTCGGTTCGGTGAACAGCATCGTTCTATCTGGCGTTGCCGAAGGCGTCGAGCAGCACTGGCGTCAGCGTATCCATGCGTGCGACGACCGGATGCGCGGGCGACAGGCCGTCGCGGAATCCGTGGAGCCGCAGCCGCTCCAGCAACGCCGGCCGGCTGGCCACGACATGCACGGGCACGTCCCATGACGCGCCTTCGCCACTCACCATCGCGGCAGGCTGGTGGTCGCCCAGGATGACGAACACCAGGTCACGCCCTGCCCGCAGCCGCATGTAGCCGCTGAGCCACTCGTGCACGTAGGCAATGGACTTCGCATAGCCGGGTCCGAGGTCGCTCCAGTCCGGGGGCTCCTGCCACGACCGGTCCAGCGCGGCCTGATCGTAGGGTGTGTCGGTGAGCACGCGAGGCCAGTCTGGCTGGTAGGGCGGCACGGGATTGAAGGGCGCATGGGTGCTGATGGTCGGCACCACCACAAAGGCGGGTTTGCGGGGCTGGGGCGCAAGCACCAGCTCGTCCATGCGGGCCATCACGTACTGGTCGGTCACATCCCACCAGCCGAACATCGGGCCCTTGTAGCCCATGTCGGGCGCACCGTAGATGCGGTCGAAGCCGTAGAAGGCCCCTTCTGGCCAGGCCGTCCGCACCCCGGGCATCACCGCAGCCGTGGTGTAGCCGCCCCGCGAGAAGAGCTTCACCATCGTGTCGCGCTTCTGGGTCATCAGCCGCATGTTGATGTCCGGGTCGCGCACGTTGCTGCCGGACAGCAGACTGATGTGGGCGAGCCACGACTCGCCGCCGAAGGTGGTCGATTCGACGTACGCCGTCACCACCTGCCGCCCAGTCTCCTGAATGGCTGCCGCCAGTGCTGCCCTCGGCTCGGTCAGGGCGCGCACGAAGTCGGGGCGGTCCCAGCTGGTCGCCCCGTACGATTCGACGAAGATCACCACCACGTCGGCGCCCTGGACGCGGGAGAGATCCGACTGCAGGCGCGGCGCGTCTGGCAGGGGCCGGTGCGCCAGGCCTGTCGCCTCTCGAAACAGCTCCACACCTTCCTGGACCATCGCGCGCGAGACGGGCGCCGCAAACCGGATGGGCCCGGTCCACGTCCGGTCCAGCCAGGCCACGCCGCAGAGGACAATCGCGGCCAGCGACATCACCATCACGGCCCGACGGGTGGTGTCGTCGCCGCACTCGACGCTGACCACACCAAGGGCCCAGCGGATGGGCTGGTAGATCACCAGCGGCACCAGCACCAGCGCGGCCACCACCGCGCCAAGCACGAGCGGATCGGCCACCACCGCGAACATGGCCCCGACATCGGGCAGCAGCTTGAGGTCCCAGAACAGATTGACGCTGCGCCCGTACAACGAGCGCGTCGTGACATCGATGTAGCGCCCGAGCACCAGCACCACCCAGGCAGCGGCGAGCAGGCGGCGCGACACGATCGAGAGCGGATGGCGGGTCACACCACGGGCCACAGCCACGCCGAGCACCAGTGCGGCCGCCTCAACCGAGAGCAGCCTGCTTGAACGGATCGCGAGCGTGGGCCAGATGTTGACGAACGCCAGCGAAACATTCAGCAGCGTCAGCGCACCGGCCAAAATGGCCCACGTTGCGCCTCTGCTGCGGTTTGACACCCCACCCATAGCCCTCTACGATACCTTTACACTCCTCAAGCGCGCGCTTACGCAGGTATTCCCAATGTTGTCCTGGCTTCGGAATTTCGCGATGTCACTCCTCCAGCCCAAGGCTGGTCGCCCTGTGACGCGCCGCGCAGCCATGGCCAAGTTGCCGACCGAGTACGGCGACTTCAACATTTATGTCTATACCTTCGGCGACGAGGAGCATGTCGCGATGGTGAAGGGCGACATCAGCACCGGCACTGACGTGCTGACGCGGGTCCACTCCGCCTGCCTGACCGGCGACATCTTCCACTCGGCCCGATGCGACTGCGGACCACAGCTCACCCTGGCGCTCAAGCGGATTGCGGCCGAGGGGCGCGGCATTGTCCTCTACCTGAATCAGGAGGGGCGCGGCATCGGCCTGGCGAACAAGATTCGCGCGTATGAGCTGCAGGACGAGGGCTACGACACGGTGGAGGCCAACGAGCGCCTGGGCTTCCCCGCCGACGCGCGCGACTATCGCGTGGGCGTCGAGATTCTGGGCGACCTTGGCGTGCGCTCGATTCGCCTGCTCAGCAACAACCCGCTGAAGCTGTCAGGGGTGACCGGCGCCGACCTGGTCATCACAGCGCGGGTGCCCATCGAAGTCGAAGCCTCAGACACCACGCGGCGCTATCTTCAGACGAAGAAAGAGAAGATGGGCCACCAGCTGTCGTCGGTCTAGGCCCGCACATCCGCCGCGCGCCGCAGGCGCCCGACATCCACTCCGAACGACCAGAGCAGCGCAGCCAGCGTCACCGCGGCTGCCACGGCGCTGTACGGCTGCACCACGATCGGCGCCAGCGCCGTCGTCAGTCCCGACAGGTGCACGATGGCCACGAGCTTGGCCCTGAACGTCGGGCTGAGCGACCCGCGCATCCAGGACCACACCCAGCCCGACGCGATGAACAGGTAGCGGGCTATCCCGCCCAGCAATACCCACGCGCCAGCCTTGCCGTGCATCCAGATCAGCACCGACAGCGCCATCACCAGGGCCGCGTCGGTCTCCATGTCGAACCGCGCGCCGAAGGCGCTGGCCAGACCTGTTCGCCGCGCCAGGGTGCCATCTGCCCCGTCGAGCGTGATGGCGGCCACGGCCAGCAGCACCGCGGCCCAGCCCATGCCGACCGAGACCGGCTGCCCGACCAGTCCAACCAGCAGTGCCAGGAGGCCCGCGCGCACGGTGGTCACCAGGTTGGCAGGACCAAACACCGGAAACGGATGTGTGCCGCTGCCGGCCACCGCCAGCGCCATCACAAGGGCGAAGGCCGTGGTGGCCCAGGCGGGATACAGGCTGGTGGCGCCGACGAGCGGACCCAGCCCCCAGGCCACGCCGGCCACGCAGGCAAGCCCGGTGAGACCGATGCCGATGATACGGACACGCAGAGACACGGTGCCTGCATGGTGCGTGCGCAGGCCCCGCCGATGCAAGCGCCTGCATCTGATGATGCAGACACCCCACGGCTGAAGGACAATGACTGACATGAGCGGTCAGGCACACGCGTTCTGGGTGACCGGGCCGGGGACAGGCGCCATCCTCCCCGAGCCGCTGGCCGAGCCGCGCCCGGGCGAGGTCACCGTTCGCGCCTGCTGGAG
This sequence comes from Acidobacteriota bacterium, assembly GCA_021731095.1. Taxonomy (GTDB): domain Bacteria; phylum Acidobacteriota; class Vicinamibacteria; order Vicinamibacterales; family UBA2999; genus JAKFYA01. The sequence goes on from JAKFYA010000193.1 coordinate 3,658, forward strand.
CGGCATCAGCCGTGGCACCGAGTCGCTGGTCTTTGCGGGGCGCGTACCGCCCTCCGAGTGGGAACGGATGCGCGCGCCGTTCCAGGCAGGCGCGTTCCCGGCTCCGGTGAAGTACGGCTATGCCAGCGTCGGTCTGGTCGAGGCAGGACCGGCAGAGCTGCTGGGGCGTCATGTCTTCGTGCTGTTCCCGCATCAGACGCGGTATCACGTGCCGGCGAGTGCCGTTCGCGTCGTGCCAGACAACGTGCCTCCCTCGCGTGCCGTGCTGGCCGCCAATCTGGAAACCGCCGTCAATGGCATCTGGGATGCCGCCGTGCAGCCGGGCGACCGCGTGACCGTCATTGGCGGTGGCACCGTCGGGTGCCTGGTGACCTGGCTGGCAGCCCGGATCCCGGGCTGTGAGGTGACGCTGGTCGACGTGAACCCGGCCCGTGCCGGCATCGCCGATTCGCTCGGCGCGGCCTTCGCCACGCCCGAGACCGCCATCGAGGGTGCCGACATCGTGATCCACGCCAGTGGCCACCCGGCCGGTCTGGCGCTGGGCCTTCGGCTGGCGGGTCTGGAGGCGCGGGTCGTGGAGATGAGCTGGTATGGCGACACGCCGGTGCCACTGGCCCTCGGCGGTGCCTTCCATGCCCGTCGCCTCTCGATCCTCTCGTCCCAGGTGGGGCGCCTTCCGGCCACGCACCAGGCGCGATGGGACTATGACCGCCGCATGCAGCTGGCCCTGCGCCTCCTGCAGGAGCCTGCCCTCGAGGCGCTCATTACCGGCGAGGACGACTTCGACGCCTTGCCCGCGGTGATGGCCCGTCTGACGGCAGCGCCCGGCAACGCGTTGTGTCACAGGATTCGTTATTCACAGGACTGATGTTCAACAGGGAGACGGCATGTACAGCGTGACGGTGCGCGACCACGTGATGATTGCGCACAGCTTCAAGGGTGAAGTCTTCGGACCGGCGCAGCGCCTGCACGGCGCCACGTATGTGGTGGATGTGGAATTCCAGCGTCCGGAGCTCGATGCGGACGGCCTGGTCGTGGACATCGGCCGCGCCGGCGACACGCTCAAGCGGGTGCTGGCCGAATTCAACTACCGGAACCTCGATGAGCTGCCGCAGTTCGCCGGGATGAACACGTCCACCGAATTCCTGGCACGGGTCATCTTCGATGCGTTCGTGAGCGGCATCCGCCAGGGGGATCTCGGCCCCGGCGCCCTGGCCATCGAGCGGATGCGCGTGGTCCTGCACGAGTCTCACGTCGCCTCAGCGGGCTACGAGGGACCCGTCAGGCTGGGCTAGCCCATGCGCCCCGTCGTCTTTGTCGTGCCAGGGACGTTGCGGTCCCTGACTGGCGGGTATCTCTACAACCAGCGGATCATCGACGGCCTGCGCGAGCTCGGCTGGCCCGTCGAGGTCCTGACGCTCGACAGCAGCTTCCCGCGCCCCACGCGGGATGCGCTGGCCAGCGCCGACCGCCTGCTGGCTGGCGTGCCAGACGCCGCCATCCTCGTGGTGGACAGCCTGGCCCTCGGCGCCATGCCAGACCTGGTGGAACGTGAGGCCGACCGTCAGTCGGTCGTGGGCCTGATGCATCTGCCGCTCACCGCGGCCCTGGGCCTGGACCCGAAAGAAGAAGCAGCCTTCGGAGCCAGCGAGGGCAAGGCGTTGCACGCCACGTCACGCGTGGTCGTCACGGGCCGGGCAGCCGTGCCGCTGCTGGCCCGCTATGGCCTGCCAGAGGACCTGATCGCCGTGGTCACGCCAGGTGTCGACCCTGTCGACGTCGCCCGCGGGACGGCACGTGCCGAGGGTGGAGACGGTGCACCGGTCCACCTCCTCACGGTCGGCACCCTGAATCGCGAGAAAGGCCACGAGTACCTGATGCGGGCCCTCGGTTCGGTGACGTCAAAGAACTGGCGTCTGACCTGCGTGGGCAGCCTGCAGCGCGACCGCGCCACGGTAACCCGCGTGCGCGCGCTGGTGCGCCAGCACGATCTCGACCTCCGGGTGACCTTCACCGGCGAGCTGGAAGGACAGGCCCTGGCGGACGCCTTCAACCGGGCTGACGTGTATGTGTCGGCGTCGCTCCGGGAGACCTATGGCATGGCCGTGGCCGAAGCGCTGGCACGCGGCCTGCCCGTGGTGGGCACCGCCACCGGCGCCACGCGCGAACTGGTGGGCGCCGATGCCGGCGTCATCGTGCCGCCCGGCGACGAGTGGGCGCTCTCCGATGCGCTGGAGCACATCATCGGCAACGCGGACCTGCGCGCCGACCTTGCCGACGGCGCCCTCGATGTGCGCGACCGGCTTGCCCCCTGGACCGAGACAGTCGCGGCGTTTGCCGCGGTCCTCGACGCGCTTCCCCATTGATGACCGACATGACCACGCCCGCTTCTCCCGACGAATCGCTCTCGAGCTGGCTGCGGCTGCGCGAGCCGGTCGATCATGCCTCGCGGTCGGTGCGGGTGCTCGAGGCCACGCTGGCGGCGGTCGCGCGGCTCGCGGCCGACGCGCCGTCCGTGCGGGTCCTCGATCTGGCCACCGGCGCCGGCTCGAACCTGCGCTACCTCATCGAGCGGCTACCGGCCGCGCAGGAGTGGCTGGTGGTGGACCGCAGTCCGGTGCTGCTGCGCCACCTGCTGGAGCGCACGGCCGCGTGGGGCCAGGCGCGGGGCTACGAGGCCGCTCTCAGCGAGGGCCACCTGTGGCTGTCGGGACCGTCACTCCAGTGCGACATCCGCACCTGCGAGCGCGACCTGACCACGCTGGATGGCGACAACCTGTTCGACGGGCGTCACCTGGTGACCGCCTCGGCACTGCTGGATCTGGTGTCGGTGTCGTGGCTGCGGAACCTCGCCGGCCGGTGCCGGGACGCAGGCGCGGCGGCGCTCTTCACCATCACCTACGACGGCCGGACCACCTCCTGCCCTGAGGAACCAGAGGACGCGCTGGTGCTGGAGCTCTTCAACCGGCATCAGCACACCGACAAGGGCCTGGATGGTGACGCGGCAGGCCCCGACTCGGCCGAAGCAGCCCGGCGCGCGTTTGCCGACGCCGGCTTCGAGACCTGCACCGACACCAGCGACTGGGTGCTGGACGCCTCGCACCCGGCGTTGCAGCGCGAACTCATCGCAGGCTGGGCGCACGCCGCCATCGAAACGGACCCCGAGCAGGCCGACGTGATTTCGCCGTGGCTGACCCGGCGCCTGCTGCACGTGAAGGCGGGCGAGTCAGCGGTCCGCGTGGGACACCAGGATCTGGCGGCGTGGCTGCCCTGACGGCCGCCGCCGAGAGGCGGGACCGACCGCGCGCCGCTAGATGACGCGGCTGACCGAGGGGTCCTGGGCGTCGGGCGCGCTGGCCGTGCCGTGCAGATCGCAGTCGAACAAGACGTCGCCACCCATGCGGAACACGCGGTAGCCCGGGCGTAGACAATCGCGCAGACTGGCCTGCGGCGCCAGGCGGATGGCCGGTCGGCCATCGCCAATCAGCAGCGGCGCCACGGCAATCTGCAGCCGGTCCAGCAGATTGGCCTCGAGGAACGCCGACACGGTCACGCCGCCGCCTTCCACAAACACACGGTGACAGCCACGCTCGCGCAGGATGCGCAGCATCTCGGCCGGCGCCGACGCCACGCTGGCATCGAAGCCGACGATCGGCGCCTGCCCCACGTGGGTCTCCCCCTCGGCGATGCGGCGGCTGTCGCAGAGATACAGCACGGGCGCAGCACCATCGGTGAAGATGCGGAAGTCCGCCGAAAGCCGGCGTGACGGGTCGAACACCACGCGCAGCGGATGCGGCCCTGGCACCAGCCGCGTGGTGAGCTGGGGATTGTCGGCCGCCACGGTGCCCGCGCCCACCACCACCGCGTCCGAGAGGGCACGCATGCGGTGAAGATGCACGATGTTGTCGTTGCCGGTCACAAACTGCGAGTCGCCCGAGTGGGTCGCAATGAACCCGTCGAGGCTCTGCCCGAGGTGGCCCACGGTGATCGGCCGCGCCGCGCTGGCGCTGCAGAGCGGCAGGAACAGGTCGAACAGCGCCTGGCCGCCATGCGCCGCCGGAAGGCGCGACTCCCAGCCAAACCCGGGCACCCAGGTCAGCACCGCCTCGGGGTCGCCCTCGTCGGCCGGTCGCAGCAGCGCATCGTCGCCGGCGGCAAACGTGGCGGCACGGGTGGCGCCATCGAGACGGCGGCCCAGTTCGCTGGCCGCCAGCAGCAGATTCCAGGTGAGGTCGGTCGTATCCACTCGGGGACACTACTATAGCGTCTGCACCCGATGACCCGTTTCGATACCGCCGACGTCCGACGCTACTACGACCGCAACACCTCTGCGTTTGTGGCCCTGGGCCAGGGCGCCTCGGCTGGTGCCATCCATCGCGCCGTGTGGGGCCCCGGAGTCACCAGCCGGGAGGACGCGTTCCACTTCGTCGAAGAGCGTATCGCCGGCCTGATCACGAGCCTGCCAGGTGGCGTGCCAGGAGCCGTGCCCCACGTGGTCGACCTCGGATGCGGCATCGGCGCCAGCCTCACCTATCTCGCCAGCCAGGTCGCGCTGCGCGGCACCGGTGTGACGCTGAGTCCGGTGCAGGCGCGGCTCGGCACCGAACGGATTGCACGACTTGGCCTGTCGGACCGCGTGCGGTGCCTTGAAGGTGACTACACGCGCCTGCCCGCCGAGGTGGAGATCGCCGACCTGGCGTATGCCATCGAGTCGTTCGTCCACGGGCCGGACCCTGCTCGCTTTCTCGCGGAGGCCGCGCGGCTGATACGGCCCGGTGGCTACCTCGTGGTCTGCGACGACGTCCGCCGCGCGTCGGCCACGAGTGCCGCGGCCGAACGCACGCTGGC
>JAKFYA010000082.1 GCA_021731095.1 Acidobacteriota bacterium
CTGGAACCCGACAAGGCTGAAGTGATCGCCGGCCAGGTTGTCCTGTCGCAACTGGACGGCGGCATACGGCGTGTACCCGGTCTCGGGATTGATGAGTCCGACCGGCTTCATTGGCCCGTATCGCAGCGTCTCTGGACCCCGATGTGCCATCACCTCGATGGGGAGACACCCCTCGAAGAACTTCTCCTTGTCGAAGTCGTGCACCGTCGCCGACTCGGCATGGATCACGGCGTCGTAGAACGCCTCGTATTCCCGCTGCGTCAGCGGGCAGTTCAGATAGTCGCCGGCACCATCATCCACGCCGCACGCCACGGCAGGGCCACCATCACCAGCCTCTGGCAGGCCGGCATCAGCGTCAGGCGCGCGGAAGCTTCGGCCCCACCGCGAGGCACGAAAGACCTTGGCCTGGTCGATGCTTTCGGCCAGCACGATGGGACTGATCGCATCGTAGAAGTAGAGATGGTCGCCGCCGACGCGTGCCGCGATGTCGCGCGACAACGACTCGGAGGTCAAGGGACCGGTCGCCACGATCACGGGCGACGCCAGGCTGGCATCCGGCACACGGGTGATCTCTTCACGTTCGACCGTGATGAGCCGATGCCCGGCGATGGCCTCGGTCATGGCTGCGGAAAACGCCTCGCGGTCCACCGCCAGCGCGGCCCCGGCCGGCACGCGCGTCGCATCGGCCACGCGCATCACGAGCGACCCGAGCCGACGCATCTCCTCCTTCAACAGGCCGACGGCGTTGTCCAGCTTGTCGCCGCGAAAGGAGTTCGAGCACACCAGTTCGGCCAGATTGTCGGTCTTGTGGACAGCCGTCACCCGAACCGGCCGCATTTCATGAATGGTGACGGGCACTCCCGCCGAGGCCGCCTGCCAGGCCGCCTCGCACCCCGCCAGACCTCCGCCGATGATGTGAATCATGCCGTCTCAGGCCTTCGCGGCTTTGCGGGCACGCGCGGTCTTCTTCGTCCCGGCACGTGTCTTCGCCGCCTTGGCTGTGCGGGCGGCCGCCACCTTCTTCACGGCCACGGCCTTCTTCGCCGCCGACTTCGCCGCAGGTCTCGCAGCCTTCCGGCCACGCCCGCGCTTCTGCGAGGGGCCCGCATCGCGCCGCGCGGCCAACAACTCCATCGCCTGTTCCAGTGTCAGGGTGGCCGGGTCGGTAGCCTTCGGGATGGACGCGTTGGTGGTGCCGTCGGTGACGTAGGGGCCAAAGCGTCCAGCCAGCAGGCGCAGCGGCGCGCCCCCCTCGACCGGAATCTCACGAAGGACGGACTTGGCCGCCGACTGCTTCCTGCGCGACTGCTTCGGTGCCTGGATCAGCGCCAGCGCCGCCTCGAAGGAAATGCCGAACACATCCTCCTCGGACTCGAGCGAGCGGAACTCGTCGTTGTGCTTGGCATAGGGGCCGAACCGCCCGAAGTTGGTCGTGATGGGCTGGCCGTCGTCCGGGTGCAGCCCCACCACGCGTGGCAGCGACAGGAGTTTCAGCGCGTCAGCCAGCGTGACGGTCTTCTCGTCAATGCCGCCCTGAAGTGAGGCGCGCTTCGGCTTCTCCGCCTTCTTGTCCTCCGGCGTTTCACCCAACTGGACGTACCAGCCGAAGCGACCGTTCATGACATAGATCTGCTGACCGGTTTCCGGGTCGACGCCGATGGCGCGTGGCCCTTCGGCCTTGGCGTTCACCAGCTCCATGGCTCGCTCAAGCGTCAGGTCGGCAGGCGCCACTTCATCGGGCAGCGACGCGGTACGGCCCGGGCCACCCTCGCCCACCTGCACGAACGGGCCGAACCGGCCAATGCGAATGCGCACGGCCTCGCCGCTGACCGGGTCCGTCCCGATGTCGAGCAGCGGGTACTCGGCCTTCTCGGAGCCGGTGGTCACCGCTGGCAGCAGGCCCCGGTGTTTCGCGTCACCGTAATAGAACTCGCGGAGAAACACGACCCACTCTCGCTCGCCCCGCGAGATCTCGTCGAGGTCTTCTTCCATCTCGGCCGTGAAGCCGGATTCGACGAAGTCGCCGAAGTGGTCACGCAGCAGTTTGGTGACGGCAAAGGCGGTAAAACTCGGCACCAGCGCCTTGCCCTGCCGGAAGACATAGCCACGGCGGATGATGGTGGCAATGGTCGGCGCATAGGTGGAGGGCCGGCCAATCCCGAGACGCTCGAGTTCCTTGATGAGCGACGCTTCCGTGAAGCGGGCCGGAGGCGCAGTCTCGTGCCGCTTGGCCTGCACGTCCACCAGAACGACGCGGGTCTCCTGTCGGGCCACGCGCTCGCCCACGGCCATCTGCGGCAGGATCGCTTCCTGCTCTTCCAGCTCGGCCGCCGGATCGTCGCTGCCCTCGACGTAGGCGCGGCGGAACCCGGCGAACTCGATCGCTTTGCCGCTGGAGGTCAGCAGGACAGGTTCACCACTCGGTCCCTTGGCCGTGAACTCGACCGAGGTACGCAACACGCGCGCGTCGACCATCTGCGACGCCATGGTCCGCTTCCAGACCAGTTCGTAGAGCCGGAGATCGTCGGCATCAATCACGCCTTCCAACCGGCTGGGCGCCAGCTGGAAGTCGGTGGGACGAATGGCTTCGTGCGCTTCCTGCGCATTCTTCACCTTCGTCTGGTAACGGCGCGGGCCGTCGTAGTACTCGTTGCCGAACATCTCGCGAATGACGCGGGCAGACTCGCCAATGGCCTTGTCGCTCAGCGTAGTCGAGTCGGTTCGGTGGTAGGTGATGAGACCTTCCATTTCCCCGTTGCCGATGTCGACACCCTGGAACAGGCGCTGGGCGGCCTGCATGGTCCGCTCGGTCGAGAAGCCGAGCTTGCGGCTGGCTTCCTGCGTGAGCGTCGAGGTCGTGAAGGGTGGCGCCGGCCGTTCGGCTCCGGGCTTGTTCTCCACCGAGGTCACGGTCCAGGCCTCACGCTCGACCGCCGCCAGGATGGCCGTGGCAGCCGCTTCATCGAGCAGGCGTGCCTTGGCGGTCTTCATGACACCAGTCAGCGGGTCGAAGTCCTTGCCGGTGGCCACGCGGTCCGGCCCGACCTTGACGAGCGTGGCACCGAACGTCCGGCCATCACTGCGAAGGGACGCCTCGAGGTCCCAGAACACGCCAGTCCGGAACGCGCGCCGGTCTTCTTCGCGTTCCACGATGAGGCGGACGGCGACACTCTGCACGCGTCCGGCGCTGAGGCCGGTCTGCACCTTCTTCCACAGCACCGGCGAGAGGGTGTACCCGTAGAGCCGGTCGAGAATGCGGCGGCTTTCCTGCGCCCGAACCAGGTTGTCGTTCACCTCGCCGGGGTGACGCAGGGCCTCGTTCACCGCTTCTTCGGTGATTTCGTGAAACACGATGCGCCGCACGGGCACCTTCGGCTTGAGCACTTCCCGGAGATGCCAGCTGATCGACTCGCCTTCGCGGTCAGGGTCCGTCGCCAGGAGCAGTTCGGACGCGTCCTTGACGGCGGCCTTCAGCATGGCCACCTGCTTCTTCTTGTCGTCCGGAACGACGTAGTACGGCGTGAACTCGGCGTCGACATCAACGCCGAGTCGGCCCCATTCCTTGGGCTTGATTTCCTTCGGCACGTCGGCGGCAGACTCCGGCAGGTCGCGGATGTGGCCAAAACTGGCCTCCACGCGGTACTTGTTGCCGAGAAAGCGCCCGAGCGTCTTGGCTTTCGCCGGGGACTCGACGATTACGAGGGGTTTTGCCATACGTTGCTAATTCCTATAGCACGTTCACGCCGAGCGCATGAAACGGCCACCTGTCACACGCCTCACCATTTGCCGCAGTTCGAGTTCCATCAACACAGGCAGCAACCGGACGCCATCCAGCCCTGTCGCTGCACAAATCTGGTCCAGGTCGTAGGCCAGCCCCGGCTCCAGCACCCGTAGCACTGGATCGCCAGAACCTACGTCGCTGCCATCACTTAGCGCCTTCCCGCGCGTGCCGGACCGTGCATCCAGCAGCCCGAGTTCCTGCAGCACGTCCTCGGCCCGCTCCACGATACAGGCCCCGTCCCGGATGAGCGCATGCGCGCCCCGGCTGCGTCCACTCAATACATTTCCCGGAACCGCCATCACCTCGCGCCCCTGCTCCAGTGCGCAGGCGGCCGTAATCAGGGAACCGCTGTTCTCGGCAGCCTCAATCACGACCACGGCCCGGGACAGTCCGCTGATCAGGCGGTTCCGCTGGGGAAACCGGAAGGGCAAGGGCGCCGTGCCGGGCGGATATTCACTGAGTACCAGACCCGACTCCGCGATGTGCGCCGCCAGGGTCCGATGCTCCGGCGGATAAATAATGTCGGGACCTGAGCCTAGCACTGCCGCCGTCGGCCCGGCGGCCAGCGCCCCCTTGTGAGCGGCCGAGTCGATGCCCCGTGCCAGCCCGCTCACCACCACCACACCGGCCCGTGCCAACCCTTCGGCCAGCCGCGCCGCCGTCTCCATTCCGACAGCCGAGGCCGCCCGCGAGCCCACGACCGACACGGCTGTCCGGCCCAGAACGGTCAGGTCTCCCCGGTACCACAATGCCGGAGGCAGGTCTGGCAGGGTCAGCAGGGCCGCCGGAAAACGGGGGTCCCCAAGGGTCACCACCCGGATGCCGTCTGCTGCCGCACGGTCGCGCGCCCGCTTCGCCGCGTCCAGCCAGGGAGCGGCACGATCCAGTAATTCGGGGTCTTCCGAGCGGATTCGCTCGGCGAGATTCAGGCGGGACAGGCCAGGGTCGAGGGACAGGGCCAGCAGGACGTCGGCAGTCATGGCGCTCCACATGCGTGGCATGCGTGCACCCGACCCTGTCCTGATTATAGGTAGCTGTCCCCTGTTCCCACAATGTGGCAGAGGACAGTTCGGGCCAGTCGTCCAGCAAACGCCAGCAACCGTGCATGGCATCCGGCTTGCTCCAACGTCTGGGGCAATTCCCTTGCGCCCCGCCTCAGGCGCTGGCTATAGTGCGAGAGAGTCCGACACCATGATGCGATTGCGCACCTGTCTGCTGCTGGGCGTTCTTCTGGCCCTCACCGCGGCCCCCGCCCTGGCTGGACCGCGGGACGAGGCGCGTCGCCATGTGGAGTTCGGCATCGAGGTGGCGCACCGCGGCCTGTGGCGCGAAGCCATCTATCGCTGGCAGCGCGCCGTCGAAATCGACCCGACCTACGCCGAGGCCCTCAACAACCTGGCCATTGCCTACGAGCACGAGGGGGACCTCGACAAGGCCCGCGTTGCCTATGAAAAGGCCCTCGTGCTTGCACCGGGCAATCAGGCCATCAAGCAGAACTACGAGCAGTTCAAGGAAATCAATGAACGCGCGACTGCTGCTGGCGAAAAGTAGCCTCGTCGTCGTGCTCGCCCTGGCCGCGGCGGCCTGTGGCGCAAGCACGCACGAAATTCCCCTCGAAACCCCCATCCGGCCCAAGCTGGACGTCACGCCGTTCCAGCGCGTGCTCGTCGCGGGGTTCCTCGCAGGCGGGGCGGAGGACGTTGACGCCAATGCCGAGACCATCCGGTTGCTGCGAAGCCAGCTCCGGAACAAATCGGGTCTTCGCGTGATTGATGCCGACGCCCTGCCACTGCTCGACCTGTCCACACCGCAGGCGGTGCCTGGCGCCAAGCCCCGGTCCGAGGGTGAGAAGCCAGGGGTGCGGGATGAAAAGGACCTGGAAGCCCGCGAGGCCATCTTTGCCGACGTGGCCTACTGGAAGAAGATTGGCGAGGAATTCCAGACGCCCCTCATCGTGACGGGAACGGTCATGTTCACGCCGCACCAGCGCTCGGGCTACGTGCAGCGCGAGGAAGAGACCTACGACACCTTTGGCCGCAGGCGCGTGGTCCCTGTGCGCACCTATCAGGAACGCAAGGGGTACATCCTGAAGCCGAAGTTCATCTTCATTGATGGCCGCACCGGCGCAACCCTGTATTCCGAGTCGTTCCGGGAAGAAGTGCTCTACCCGGCCAACCAGACCACCCCGGCGCTGTCCTCCTATTTCGAGCTGATGGAGCGCCTGATGCCGAGCTTTCTGAACACGCTCAGCAGCCAGAAGGTCAAGGGCACCCGGGTCCTGCTGCAGTAGGCCCGAATTTCGGGCTTTGACGCCCTGCCTGGATCTCCGCTACACTGACTACTTTGTGCGGCCCCTCAAGGGGTCTGCCTACGTCGCCCGGGGTTCGGTCCAGTACCGTCCCTTGAGGGCACTCTTCAGGAGTACACACGTGTTTGCCATCATTCAGGCCCGCGGCCATCAGGTGAAGGTCTCGCCCGGCTCCCTCGTTGAGGTGGACGGCACTATCGGCACTGCCGGTGAGTCCATCACGTTCGACCAGGTCCTTCTCGTCGAAAAGGCGGCTGGCGTCGTTGTGGCCGGCGCTCCGTTTGTTGCCGGCGCCAAAGTGGTGGGCGAGGTGACGGGCGAAACGCGCGGCCCCAAGCTGCGGGTGTTCAAGAAGAAGCGCCGCAAGGGCTTCCGCAAGACCCGCGGGCACCGCAGCGTGTTCACCCAGGTTCGCATCACCGACATCCAGGCGTAAGGCCCGGACAGTTTTCGGCATCGAGTAACGCACATGGCTCACAAAAAAGGTCAGGGTAGTTCCCGTAACGGCCGCGACAGCAATTCGCAGCGGCTGGGCGTCAAGAAGCACGACGGTAACGTGGTGACGGGTGGTTCCATCCTCATCCGGCAGCGTGGCCGCCGCTTCGAGCCAGGCCTGAACGTCGGACTGGGCAAGGACGATACGCTCTTCGCCAAGGTCGCCGGCAAGGTCCGCTTCGAGGACCACGGCGGTCGCGGTCGCAAGATCAGCATCATCCCGGTCGAGTAGGATTTCCCCCCTGACATTCCGTGTTCGTTGACGAAGTAGACATCCATGTGGCCGCCGGCGACGGCGGTCGCGGGAGTCTCAGCTTCCGTCGCGAAAAGTTCGTCCCCATGGGGGGGCCTGACGGAGGCGATGGCGGAGCCGGCGGCTCCGTCTTTGTCGTGGCCACACCGCGGAAGAACACGCTCGTCGACTTCCGCTTCCATCCTGAATTCGAAGCCCGCCGTGGCAACCACGGCGAAGGTTCCAATCGCACCGGACGGACCGGCTCCGATCTCGAGATCGAGGTGCCCATTGGCACGCTCGTCTTCACCAAGGACCCCGAAAGCGGCGATCTGGACCTGCTGGCCGACCTGGCCGTTGACGGTCAGCGCGTGCTGGTGGCCAAGGGCGGCCGCGGCGGATTGGGCAATGCCCGCTTTGTCAGCTCCACCAATCGCGCGCCTCGCAAGTTCCAGCCAGGCGAAGAAGGCGAGCAACGCGACCTGCGACTGCAGCTCAAGCTGCTCGCCGACGTGGGGCTGGTGGGCTTTCCCAATGCGGGCAAGTCGACCCTGATCGCCCGCGTCTCGGCGGCACGGCCCAAGATTGCCGACTACCCCTTCACGACGCTCACACCGAACCTTGGTGTGGTGGCCCTGAGCGACGACCGCAGCTTCGTGATGGCCGATGTGCCGGGACTCATTGAAGGGGCACACACGGGACATGGCCTCGGCCACCGGTTCCTGCGTCATCTGGAACGCACCAAGGTGCTCATCCACCTCATCGACGTGTCTGGCGCCTCGGGACGCGACCCGATCGAGGACTTTGAAATCGTTCGTCGCGAGCTGCAGATGTTCGACGCCGGGCTGGCGGCCAAGCCGCACCTGGTCGCGCTGAACAAGATTGACTCGCTGGACGAACCCGAGCGCGCCGACGCCATCGAGCGGCACGCCAGGGCGCAGGGCCTCGAGGTGCACCGCATTTCAGGCGTCACCGGCGTCGGTGTTCAGGCGTTGCTTGAGGCGGCATGGCGTGACATTGCGGCCGCCCCGCCGCCAGCGGCCCCGGAAGAGCCGGAGCTGTCACCACCACCGGAACTGTGATCATGGCCGACCGCCGCCTGGGGGTGCTCGGAGGCACGTTCGACCCTGTGCATGTGGGCCATCTCGAAGCGGCGGACGCCGGGCGTCTGGCGCTGAGCCTGGACGAGGTCCTGCTGGTGCCGTCGCACCGCCCGCCGCACCGACAGGGCCACACGAGTGCCTCGCCGTTCCATCGCTTTGCCATGACTGCCATGGCGGCCAGCGGCACGGGGTGGGCGCAGGCCTCGGATCTGGAACTACGGCGCCAGGGCCCGTCGTACACGGCCGACACCTTGGCGGAACTGCATCGCCAGGGGTGGGCACCGCGGCAGATTTTCTTCATGATTGGCGCCGATGCCTTTGCGGACATCGGTGCGTGGCACGCCTATCCGGACATCCTGGATACCTGCCACTTCGTCGTCATTGCCCGGCCCGGCACCACCCTCGATGCCGTGCTGAGCCGGAATCCGGCACTTCGCGCCCGCGTGATTCCGGCAGCCGAGGCGGGACGGGCATTCGCAACCGGCGTGTTCCTGATCGAGGCGACGACACCGGACGTCTCCTCCAGCGGTATTCGCACGAAACTGGCGACGCATGAATCTGTGGTGGGCCTGCTGCCTGA
>JAKFYA010000449.1 GCA_021731095.1 Acidobacteriota bacterium
AGCCGTCCCTGCGCTGCCGCGGTGAGGAGTACGTCGTCCGGAATGCTGCTCCAGAGGAAGAACGACAGGCGTGAGGCCAGTTCGAGATCACCCAGCCGATACGCCCCGGCGGTCGGCGGCGTCGCGCTGCCAGGGGCGGTCGGCGTGGACGCCGCTTTCACGCCAGGGCGCGCGGCCGGGTCCATCTCCATGCGGAAGATGAACTCGGACTGCACAAGGAGCGCGCGGACCGCCATCTCGATGCCCGACTCGAAGCCGTTACCCGACTTCCGTTCCTCGTCGTAGAAGGCGAGAAGCTTGTCGACGTCGGCCGGCAGAACAGGACGGCGATACGCGCGGCGCGCGAGCGAGCCGAGGATCCGGCGGGCGCACGGTGTCTCGTCCGCGGCCGCCGCCGGTTTGCAGGTGAAGAGGCGCCGCCGGCTCGGCGTGTCGCCGGGGCCACCGCTCGGCCCGAACGGGCCGGCGATCGTCACGCTCTGCAGGTGCGGCTGATAGATGCCGAGACCGTCCGGCACCATGTTCCCCTCGTAGGACGGCTTCACGAACCGCAGGCGCGGATAGTCGGACGTCTCATAGGTAGGCAGCTTGAGGAAGGCCACGCCCACCGAGCGGATACCGGCCTTCACGGGCACGCGGATCTGCCAGCGCGTGTCCTCCACCGACTTCCCTGTCTCGTTCTTGCCGAAACCGCCCTGCCCGCCACGCGGCCGCGACGGCAGGGTGAACACATGCACCCGGCTGCCGTCGATCATCACTTCGAGCTGATGCTCATCGTCGAAGCCCGCCGTGGGGTCGCAGCCGCCCGCCGAGACGAGCGCGCAGGAGAACTGCGCGCGGATGATGTACTCGCCGTCGCGTGGGAAGTTGTAGGTGACGAGCTGACCGCCGCGGGTGCCGAACGGCAATCCTTCGACGTGCTCGTACTGCGGCAGGTCCGTCGAGACAGGGAAGGTGTCGGCCACCGCACCGGGCGGCGTGCTGCCGAGCGCGATACGTGAGATGCGCCTCGCCGCGGTCAGATAGCGCTCCATGAGCGACTGCGACAGGCGAAGCACGCCGGCCATGTTGTCGAAACCGTACCCCGCGTCGTCCGGCGGCAGGAGTGCCGCCACATCCACATCGACGTCGAGCAGGTCGCGCACCGCGTTCTGGTACTCGAAGCGGTTGAGACGATGGAACGTCTCGGTGCGGCCGGGGTTCGGGTGCGCCTTCGCCGCCTGATCGAGCTGGTGCTCGACCCAGCCGACGAAGGCATCCTGCGACGTGGCGTCGGGACGCGGACGACCGGGCGGCGGCATCATGCCCGCGCGCAGTTTCCGCACCACCTTCTCCCACATCTCGGGCGCGGCGGCTGGCGTGCTGGTGTCCACGGTCGCGAGCACCAACCCGCCAGCCTTCATGCGACCGTTGTGGCAGGTCACGCAGTACTGGTCGAGCATCGCCCGTCCGGCCGCCGACCGTTCGCCGTCCGCGCCCGCGGTCGTCGTCGCAGCAGCAGTCGCCGTCGTCGCGACCCGGGTGGGCGCCGCCGCCTGCGGCCGGCCGGCCGCCACGAGTCCCGCACTACCTGCGACCGCCGTCACCATCAGGGCCGCGGCCCATCCTGCTGCTCTCGTCATCGACACTCCCCTGAAACCCGTTCCACAACCCCTGTTGGCGCGCCGTGGCGCGTCACCGTGCCCCCGTTGCGGGCGCAAGGCCGATCTGGCCCAGCGCCTCCGGGTCGGCCGGCAGCTCCGACATCCCGGCCGGAAGGCCGTTCGCCTGGAGCAGGTAACTCATCACATCCGCGTACCCCTGGAGCGTCAGCCCACCAGGGTTGTTCTTCGGCATCGTCTCGGCGATGCGCACGTAGAGATCGCCCACACTGCGCTCGCGCCAGCGCATCAGGAAGATTTCGCCCCGGAGCGCCGGCCCCGGCGGGTCGTCGCCACCCTTAAGATCCCGCCCGTGGCAGTAGGTGCACGCCCGGAACGCCTCTTCCCCACGCGCCGCCTGCGCAGCGGTGTACACGCCGCTCCACGCCGAACGCCCCTCGGCACGTGCGGACATCGACGCGCGCGACGTCGACGCGCGCACGGGCGCAGACGACAGCGTCGGCGCCAGCAGCGCGAGCAGTCCTGCCGCCGTCATGACCACGACACCCGGAGTCCGGCGCGGTTCACGCATGCGCCAGCTCCGCAATCCGTCCCGTGCTGTCGCCCACGTGCTCGACCGCCACGCCCACCCGATCCAGCAGCGACCGATGCAGATTGGCCAGCGGCGTCTGGGGCGCACACACGAGATGCCGCCCTCCCACCACGCCGAGCCCTCGGCCGCCAGCCACAAGGGTCGGCACGCCGAGCGGCGAGTGCGTATTCGAATCGCTCATGCCCGAGCCGACGAGCACAACCGTGCGATCGAGCAGCGACGACTCGGTGTCCGAGGCCGCGCGCAGCCTGGCGAGCAGGTCGCCCACAAGACTGAGATGATACGCGTTCAGCCGCGCCTGCCGCGCCAGCTTCTCCGGATCGCGCTCGTGGTGCGAGAGCGCGTGTGCCGGGTCGGTCACCCCGCTCTCCGGGAAGCTGCGCTCGCTCCGCTCGCGCACGAGGAGGAGCGTCGCCACGCGGGTGGTGTCGGCACGGAAGGCCAGCGTGAGCAGATCGGCCATGAGGCCCGCGTGTTCGCGCGCGCTTGTCGGAATGCCAGTGAACCCGCTGATATCGGCAACGGGGACCGACGACGGCGGGGCCAACGGATCCCCCGCCGCGCGGCGCTCCGTCGCGGCGATGTGTCGCTCGACGTCACGAATCGTATCCACGTACCCATCGACCACCGCGCGATCCGACGGCCCGAGCTGCGCCTGCAGCCGGCCGAGGTCTGCCGTCACGCGGTCGAGGATGCTGCGATCGCGCCGACGGTCCGCGTCCTGCGCCGCTCGCGATCGTCCGTCACCGAAGAGGCGCTCGAAGACGGCGCGCGGATCGACGTCTGCCGGCCGAGGCGTGGTGGCATCGCGCCACGCGAGCGTGGAGACGTACGTGCACGCGAAGCCGGGCTCGCACGCCTGCGTCAGTGCGACCGATTCAAGGGCAAGTTCAAGCGAGCGCAGTGGCGTGTCGGCGCCGAGGACATCCGCCGCGAGCTGGTCCATCGACACCCCGACGGACACATCGTGCCCCTCCGTCCGGCGCGCGTGGGCTCCGGTGAGCCAGGCAGGTTGGATGCGTGAGTGCAGCCCGCCTTGCTCGCTCGACCCACCTTCGCGGTTGTCGAGACCGCTCAGCACCACGAAGTCATCGCGAAAGGGGGCAAGCGAGCCGAGCGTCGGGGACAAAGCGAGGGGGCCGGACGCGGTGGGCGTCCAGGCGGCCATGTTCATGCCGTTGCCGATGTAGACGGCGACAAGCCGGCGCACATCGGACGCCGCGTTGAGTCGGCGTGGCCGCGCAGCGGGCGTCATCGCGTCGAGCCACGGCAGAGCCAGACACACACCGGCTCCGCGGAGAACCGTGCGACGTGCGAGCGCCCTGGGGCCGACCAGCATGGTTGGCCGATTTTACGGGGGATCCCGTCTGCCGCGGCAAGGATGTCCGCGGGCGCGACAACGCGCGACAGCCCGTCGTCGGGCTCACGGGCATGGGCCCGGCGCCCCGCTGGCACCGCAGCCGAAGCCTGGAATGGTTGTGGGAGAAACAGATGGATGGCGGAGAGAGCGGGATTCGAACCCGCGGTAGAGTTTCCCCTACACACGCTTTCCAAGCGTGCTCCTTCAACCACTCGGACATCTCTCCGTTAGAGGGGGGCCAGGCGCGCCCGGTATTCCGGCGGCTGGGCGAGTGGACCCCTTAGTGTAGCGGATTGCCGCGGTGGGCGGCGAGACCCCGCGCACAATTTCAGGCACAAAAAAGAGGGGCCGGTCTCGCGACCGGCCCCTCTCCGTCTTTCCACAGGCTGCCCGTCTCCGGGCTGGCTGCTGGTGCTACTCGCCCGCGTGCGCGGCGACCGGCATGACCGACGCCTGCCTGGCGGGGAGGCTGGCCTGGCGCATCTGGAACGGCGCGCTGGTCACGATGCCCATGACGATGGTGGAGAACTTGTAGTTGTCGGCCGCAGACGCGCGCACGATCTTCCGGATGGCCGGCGCATCCCAGTAGCCGGTGCCACGACCGAGCGCATACATCATCAGCTTGTTGGTCATCGTGGTGATGAACTGTTCCTTGTTCTTCATCAGGATGGCGCGGAAGTCGTTGATGCCCGCGAACTTGCTGCCGTCCGGCAGCATGCCCGACGCGTCAATCGCCTGGAACCCGGCGTCCACCGTGCGCCACTTGCCCACGGCGTCGAACTGCTCCAGCGAGAAGCCGAGCGGGTCGATGGTGCCGTGGCACGACGCGCAGACGGGGTTGGCGCGGTGTTTGGCCATCAGCTCACGCACGGTCAGCACGCGGCCGTCCGACTGCTTCTGCTCGGGCAGGGGCGGCACGTTGGCCGGCGGCGCCGGCGGCGGCGTGCCCAGCAGGTTCTCGAGAATCCACTTGCCCCGCACCACTGGCGAGGTGCGCGTGGACCGCGAGGTCACCAGCAGCAACTGCCCCTTGCCCAGGATGCCGCGGCGCGGGCTGTCGGCCGTCAGCTTCACCCGACGGAAGTCCGTGCCATACACACCCTGGATGCCGTAGTGCTTCGCCAGGCGCTCGTTGAGGAACGTGTAGTCGCCATCGATGAGGTCGACGACGCTGCGGTTCTCGCGCACGATGCTGTCGAAGAACATCTCCATCTCGGTCTTGAAGGCGACACGGAGGCTCTCGTCGAAATTCGGGAAGAGGGTCTCGGTGGGCGAGGCCGCCTTCAGGTTGCGCACCCACAGCCACTGCGACGCAAAGCTGGACGTGAGGGTGGCGGCCTTCGGGTCCGCCAGCATGCGGCGCACCTGCTTCTCGAGCACCAGCGGCTGGTGCAGCGTGCCGGTCACGGCCGCGTTCATCAGCTGGTCGTCAGGCATGCTGCTCCAGAGGAAGAACGAGAGGCGCGAGGCCAGCTCGATGTCGCTGATGCGGTAAATGCCATTCGCCGGCGCCACGGTCGGTTCGGCCGACACGCGGAGCAGGAAGTTCGGGTTCGCCAGCATCGCGCGGATGCCGCGCTCGATGCCGCTGTCGAAGTCGCCGCCATCCGCGCGGCCTTCCTTGAACTGGGCCAGCAGCACCTGGTTGTCACGCGCGGTCAGCGGACGACGATAGGCGCGCTTGGCCAGCGCGCCCAGAATCTGCCTGGCGCAGACATCCTCGTTCACGGCAGCCGAGGGGCGGCAGGTGAAGATCTTCTTGCGGCTCGGGGTCTGGCCACGGCCCGCCACGGAGATCGGTCCCTTGATGATCACTTCGCTCACGGCCGGCACCGGCGCGCGATTGGTGAAGAGCGGGGTGCGGTCGTTCTCGACCTTCGGCGTGGGCGCGGTCTTGAGGAACGCGGCCGTGATGATGGCCGGACCGGCCTTCAGCGGCAGCTTCACCACGAGCGCATCCGGCGCTGGCGGCGGCACGTTCGGGTCGTAGTCGGCGGCCACGGCTGCGGGCGCGAAGTCGAACAGCTTCACGCGCTCGCCGTCCACGGCCACGTCAATCTGGCCACGACCACGACCTTCCACGTTCACGCGAATCTCGTACTCGCCGTCCACCGGCACGATGTGGTCCACCTTGATGCCGCCGCGCGTGCCGAAGGGCATGCCGTCGAAGTAGACATCCTGCGGAAGACCCGCGGAGATCTTGAAGGAGAGCTCGGCCGGCGGCGGCGGGCCGCCCACGGCCAGACGTGCCACCTTCAGGCCCACCGACAGGTACTGCTCCATCAGCGTCTGCGTGAGTCGCAGCGAGGAGGCAATGTTGTCGAACGCCGCCTCACCACCGCCCGAGTCGTCAATCGGGAGCAGGTCGGTGAAGTCCATGTCCATGGCCAGCAGATCGCGGACGATGTTCTTGTACTCGGTGCGGTTCAGACGGTGGAACGCCTCGGTGCGCCCCGGGTTGGGCGACTTCGCCGCCTTCTTGTCCAGCTCGGATTCGAGGAACTGGGCAATACCGTCATAGGCCACCTTTTCCGGACGTGGATTGCCAGGAGGGGGCATCACGCCGCCGCGGATCTTGCGCACGACGCGCTCCCACAGCTCGGGATGCTCGCCGACGGTGTTGATGTCTGCGTTGTCGAGGCGGGTCTTGCCGCTCTGACGCCGTTCGTTATGGCAGCCGACGCAATACTTCGTGATCAGCGCCTTCTGGGACTCGGCCGACGACGCCGCCGCAGGCTGCTGCGCCGCAGTGGCGGTCGACAGCCCGAACGGGGCGAGAGAGAGCGCAACAATCCCGAAGGCTCTCGTAATGGCGATCTGCATGACTTCTCCTCGTGGCGTAATGTGCCGCCGCTCTCAGCATACTGCGGGGATCTACGCCCGGCAGGCCGGATTTGGTCGCAGTCTGTATCGGGTCTGGGGGAGTAAGTCGGACCAGATCTGGCCCTGTTCAGCGACGCGCGGTCTCTTCACAGTAGGCGCGCCACTGGGCGGCGGTCCGGCGGGTCTCTCGCGGAGGCATGGGCGCATCCCCCAGAATGGCCGCCAACTGGTTCTGGGCCACCTGGCCTGGCTCGATGAACACATCAATATCGCCCACACGCCGGTCGTCCACATGACCGCAGACCAGCGGCAGCAACTCGGATTTCCCGGCAAAACCGGCCTTGCGCAGCGCGCGCGCCGTCCGGACCCCTTCCGAATAGCTGGACCCGGCAGGCAACGGCTGCCGCAGCTCGGCCTGGAGGCGTTCCAGATGGGGGCGCGAGCCCAGACGAATGAGCGCCGCCTCGCTGGCATCGCGCAGGCCCAGGCTGGTCAGGCCGTTCCTGGCGTAGAACTTCTCGAGCAGCGGCACGTCCTCGTCCGTGCCGGTCAGGCCCAGGATGTACAAGGCCAGCTCGGCATTGGTTGACGAGAGAATCCGGGCCAGCACGCGTCGCGCGGCCTCGCGGGCCTCTTTCGCGGCGGCCGTCCGCACGGCAGCGGGCCGACTGATGAAGTAGTCGAAGGTGATGAGCTGCACGCTCAGCCCGGTCTCCGGCATCGTCTCGAAAATCAGCGGCAGGGCTCGCGTTTCGTCCAGCGCCAGCATGGCGAACACCGCATCGCCCCCGATGTTCGGGTCCGCGAAGAGCTGGGGCGACACGGTCAGCGGGTCGAAGTCCAGCTTCTTCAAGGCGGCCGCGTGCTGCACCGGCAGCGGCACGGCGCGGTCACGCAGTGGGGCACGCAGCACCAGCTCCACCTCGTCACGACGCGACTGGGGAATCATCAGGCTGGCCGAGGCGCCCGCTCCACCGCGGAACCTCCGCTCCACGGAGATGGTGCCGTCACGCGGAATCTCTTCGGCCCGCACGAAGAACGTGTCGAATCCCACTTCGACCGGGACATCCCGGGTGAAGCCGGCCAGACCGGCCACCGTCACGCGGCGCGCGCCGCCCGTCCCGATGTCCGTGGCAGGAGTCAGCTCGACGGACACGCTCCGCACCGAGCCATTGGTGGCGTGGCCAGCATCGCGCACCACGCCGGCCGACACGCCGACCTTCCGGGCCGGCGCACGCACCACGGCCTTCCTGACCGATTCCACGATGGGACGCATGGCGGCACCACCGACGCGCAGCTTCGTGGTGTGCAGGTTGCCGTCGAAGGGGCCATGCACCGGGAAGGTGCGGCCTTCCTGCACCAGCGCGGGAAAGCGGAAGCTGACATCAGCCTGACGGGCGCTGGGCGTGCGGAGGTTCACCCGCCCCTTTTCGAGACCGGCCCCGTCTTTCAGCACGAAGGTCACACCCTCGGACACGTCGGTCGGCACGCGCCAGGCAAACGTGCCAGCCCGGGCCCGCTGGGTTCCCTGCGTCAGCACATAGCCCTTCGGGGCCTCGAAGGTGCCCGAAAAGGGCTCGCCGGCGGCAATGTCGTCCGGAATCAGGACCGAGGCCTTGCCCGCGTCCAGCGGGAACTGCACCTCGACCATGCCGGCCGCGGGCGTGATGACCGGCACCGGCACCACGGCAACGGCGCCAGCGGCCAGCGCCCGGCCGGCACCCGCGATCAACAGACACCCAGCCAGTGCGATCAGACCCGACGTTACCGTTCGTCTGCGCTGCAGCATGTATCCCCCAGGGCCGGCGCTGGCCGGACTCCGTGATTATGCACGCGCTGGCGCCAACGCAAGGCATTGAGTACGCTGGGCGCCGCGTGCCCGACCGGTCTCCCGCCTCATCTCCGCACCCGTTCTCCGGCCTGCCGGCCATCCTGCTGGCTGGGGCCATCCTCTGGGCCACGCTGTTTGCCTGCGCCGGTGCCATCGGCCTGATTGGTCCCGACGAACCGCGCTATGTGGCCATCGCCCGGGCGATGGCCGAGACTGGCGACTGGGTCACTCCCCGGCTGAACGGCGAGCCGTGGTTCGAGAAGCCCATCCTGTAC
>JAKFYA010000064.1 GCA_021731095.1 Acidobacteriota bacterium
ACCGCGAGCACCCGCTGGTTGACGTCTTCTTCGACTACGACAAGTCGGAGATCAAGGACGAGGGCCGCGCACTGCTGCAGCGCAACGCCGAGTTCCTGAAGCGCTGGGCCTCGACGCGCGTGGCCATCGAAGGGCACTGCGATGCGCGCGGCACCAACGAGTACAACCTGGCGCTCGGCGAGCGTCGTGCGCAGGCGGTGAAGGATTACCTCATCAGCCTGGGCATTGCGGCAGACCGCCTGCAGCAGGTGAGCAAGGGCGAGGAAAGCCCGGTCTGCTCGGAAGACGATGAGAGCTGCTGGTCGAAGAACCGCCGCGGCGCGTTTGTGTTCGTCGCCAAGTAACAGGGGCGGTCACCCTCTCGGGTGACCATCCTGCAGGTAACGCAAAAAGGGCGGGTCCCCATGGGGCCCGCCCTTTTTTCATGTCCGTGGGTCGCTGCCGCGCGTGGTGATGACGCGCGCTGCCGGTGTGGCGCTAGCCGGCCAGCTCGCGGCCGATGGCCAGCGCGGCCTCGCGTGGGTCGGCCGCGCCGATGATGGGCCGTCCCACCACCAGGAAGCTGGCGCCCGCGCGCACCGCGTCTGCAGGCGCCATCGTGCGGTGCTGGTCGTCCTTGCTGGTGCCGGCCGACGCGCCGCGAATGCCCGGGGTCACGATGGCGAAGTCCGGCCCACAGGTGGCGCGGATGGTCGCGGTCTCGAGCGGCGAGGCGACCACGCCGTCGAGGCCAGCCTGCTTTGTGAGGCCGGCCAGTGCCACCACCTGGTCCAGGATGGAGCGCTGCACGCCAACGCTGGCCAGCACCGTGTCATCCATGCTGGTCAGCACGGTCACGGCAATAAGGAGCGGAGCAGGCAGACCCAGTGCGGCCGCGCGCTCGCGTCCGGCATCGCCCGCCGCGCGCATCATCGGCACGCCGCCCGACGCGTGGACATTGATCATCCAGGCGCCCGTCTCGACGGCCGACTCCACCGCCTGCGCCACCGTGTTCGGGATGTCGTGGAACTTCAGATCCAGGAACACGCGGTCGCCGGCTTCGGCCATGCGCCTCACCAGCGCCGGCCCTTCCTTGGTGAACAGCCGGCTGCCAATCTTGAAGCCGCCCACCGTACCCCGCAGCGCATCGGCCAGTTCCAGGGCGCGCGCGGCCGAGTCGACATCCAGGGCCACCAGCAGGGGATTCATCAGTGCTTCGCCTTCTTCGAGGTGTCGAGGGTGCCGACCAGGTCCGAGATGCGCGCCATGCCGTGGCGTGTCAGGTAGTCCGTCAGCCCGGCCAGCACCTTGCTCCAGATGAACGGGTCGACGAAGTTCGCGGTGCCAATCTGCACGGCTGCCGCGCCGGCAATCATGAACTCCAGCACGTCGCGGGCGTTCTGGATGCCGCCCATGCCGATGACGGGAATCTTCACGGCCTGCGCGCACTCGTAGGTCATGCGCACGGCAATGGGCCGGATGGCCGGACCGCTCAGGCCGCCCATGCCGTTCGAGATCTTCGGGCGCCGGGTTTCCACATCAATGGCCAGCGCCAGGAACGTGTTGACCAGCGACACGGCATCCGCGCCCGCCTCTTCCGAGGCGCGTGCGAACGACGCCGGGTCCGTCACGTTCGGGGTGAGCTTGGGAATGATGGGGAGGTGGGTGGCCTTGCGGACGCCGGCCACCACCGCATGCGTGCCCGGCAGGCTGCAGCCGAACTGGATGCCGCCCTCCTTGATGTTCGGGCACGAGATGTTCAGCTCCAGCGCCGCCACGCCTTCCACGTCCGACAGCGCGCGCGCCACCTCGCAGTACTCGTCGAGCGTGGTGCCGCAGATGTTCACGACGGTCGTGGCGCCAAGGGCGCGCAGCTCGGGCAGCTTCTCGCGGATGAAGCGGTGCACGCCAATGCCCTGAAGGCCAATGGCGTTGATCATTCCGGAGGGCGTCTCGACAATGCGCTCCGGCGGATGGCCCTCGCGCTCGGCGAGGAACAGCCCCTTGCTGACCACCGCGCCGATGGTCGAGATGTCGAGGGCGCCCGCATATTCCACCCCATAGCCGAAGCAGCCACTGGCTGCCATCAGCGGGTTGGCCAGGCGCAGCGAGCCAATCTGCACGGAGAGGTCGGGCGTGGTCACGGCCCCGGGGACGTTACCAGGCAATGTCGTCACCCGCGAAGACAGGCCCGTTGATGCAGGAGCGGACGAAGTGCTGGCCGCCATCGGCGCTGCGCATCGGCAGCACGCAGCTGTAGCAGCCACCCATGCCACAGCCCATCGTGCGCTCCACCGACACCTCGGACTGCCGGTCGTACTTCATGGCCAGCTTCGCCACCGCTTCCAGCATCGGCTCCGGACCACATGCATAAATCATCACGTCGCGGTCGAATGCGACCTTCAGCTCGCGCTCGAGCGGCAGCGTCACCCGGCCGGCGTCGCCACGCGAGCCATCTTCGGTGCTGAGCACCAGACGCACGCCACGCGATTCGAACCAGTCCAGATAGAACAACTCGGCGCCAGAACGGGCGCCGTAGAAGAGCGTCGTCGGCGTGCCGCGCGCCATCAGGTCTTCGGCGACCGTGGCAAAGGGCGCCAGGCCCACGCCGCCGGCAACCATCCAGGCCTCGGCAGGCGGATCCACCAGTGTGAAAGGCTTGCCGAGGGGACCGAGGCAGTCGACCACGTCACCCTCAGCCAGGTCGTGCATCAGCGACGTGGTGACGCCAATGCGCTTGCTGAGCAGGGTGATGCCGACCGGGCCATCGGGGCCGCGGAGGATTTCGAAGACGGAAAACGGGCGGCGCAGCAGCGGGTCCGAGCCTCGGCCCGGCTTGACCATCACGAACTGTCCTGGTCTGGCTGTAGCCGCGATCTCCGGGGCTGCGAGGGCGAGGACGGTGTAGTCGTGCGACAGGCGGGTGTTGCTGATGACCCGTGCCTGAGTGTCGACAGGCATTCGGGTGAGTATACCTGACGGCTCCCGCTCAACTACGATGCAGGGCGGCACAACCCAGCGATGCGCTATCTGCGACTGCTCAGCAATTCGGCGTTTGGCGGCCTGCTGGCGGCCGTCTACCTGCTGGTGCTGATTCTGCACCTGAACCCCGACCTGCCGCTCAGCCGGGCGGCGGTGGGACCGTTGCTGCTGACGCTGCTGCTGTCCTATGGTCTGCACGGCGCGGCGCTGCTCTATGTCGCCTCGGTGCTGCGCCAGATTGTGGTGGGGCCGCCGACGGCGGGCTGGATCAGTCTCCGGTTTCTCACCTGGAGCGCCACCCTCCTGGCCGGCCTGGCGTCGGCCGTGGCCTGGGTGAACGCCGCCGGTTTCCAGTGGGCCCTCGAGCTGTCGGCGCATGATGGGCTGCTGCGCACCAGCGTGGCCTTCGGCGTGGCCGCTGCTGTCTTCCTGGTGCTGGCCGTGTTGAACGCGCGCGTGCCGCAGGTGGCTCGTACCGTGATTGCCGTGGTGTTCGGCGTGGTGCTGACCCTGTCGCTGGCGTTGCCGCTCGCGTGGCGCCTGCCCTCCAGCGAACGACCGGTGCCGCGCCAGGTCGTCCCGACCGAACCGGCGGCGGCCAGCGCCACCACGCCGCGGGTGACCCTGCTGCTGCTGGATGGCGGCTCACTGGATGTGATTGCCCCGGCCGTCGCGCAGGGCCGACTGCCGAACTTCGGACGACTGCTGGACCGCGGTGCCTCGATGCACCTGTCGACGGTGCGGCCCACCCAGCCCGAGCCGGTCTGGGCATCAGCCATGACGGGGAAATGGCCGCCCAAGCACCAGGTGCGATCGTCGGCCCGCTACCGCCCGCTCACTGGCGACGTGCCGTTCAGCCTGTTGCCCGACTACTGCTTTGCGCAGGCGCTGGTACGCTTCGGCCTGCTGCGGCAGGAGGCCCAGCAGGCCAGCGCCTATCGCGCGTGGACCCTCTGGCAGATTCTGACCAGCCGCGGCCTGGCGGCCGGCATCATCGGTCTGCCGATGACGCAGCCGGCTACGCCACTCGACGGCTTCATGGTGAGCGACCGCTTCTCGCGGTCTGACGAGCCGGCGATGGCGCTCGACGAGCGCCCGGCCGTCTACCCCCCGTCGCTGGCGGTGGCGGCGCGGGCTTCGCTTCGCCGGGCGCAGGGCGCGGCCGCGTCCGCACCGCCCTCGCCCATTCCGGATGGTGGCGCGGGCCGGCTGGCGCCAGTGGCGGATCGTGTGTACCAGGACCTGGTGGCGCGCCTGCCCGAAGCACGCGACGTCCGGCTGCTGGCGGTGCGCTATCCGGGGCTGGATGCGGTGGGGCACTACTCGCTGGGCTACGCCCGACGCACTGCGCTGGACGTGGCCACCGAGACGGACCGGCGGCGTTTCCGGCGGGCGCTCGACGACTACTACGCCTACGTGGACGAGCTGGTGGGCGCTGGCATGGCCTCGCTCCGGCAGGGCGACCTGCTGCTGGTGGTGTCGGGGTTCGGGCTGGAGCCGCTGACCGTCTCCGAGCAGCTCGTGGAGCGCGTGTTTGGCGACCCCCGTTTCAGTGGCACCCACGCGCGCGGGCCGGATGGTTTCCTGTTCGCCTATGGCGGCATGGTCGGACCGGGACGCGTGGCGCGCGGCGCCATCGTGGATGTGGTGCCGACCGTGCTCTATTTTCTCGGCCTGCCCGTGGCGCGCGACATGGACGGCTCGCCGCGTACGGACGTATTCACGCGCGCCTTCAACGCGCAGCGCACCATCACATTTCTTCCAAGCTACGAGCACTGACCAGGGGCGTCAGGTGCTGATGCTCGAACACCACGCCCACATCGGCGCCCGTGCCGTGCTTGCGGACCAGCGTCGTGTGCGCCAGTGGCTGAAGCGTGAGCGGCGTGTCTGGTTCTCCGCCCGGTGAGGCGGACGTGGTGAGGTAGAGGTCCTGCACCAGGCCTGCACCGAGGAGCTGCCGCGCCAGGCGTCGTCCACCCACTGACGAGAGGCGATGCACGCCCCACGCGCGCAGCGTGTCGAAGGCGGCCGCCAGCTCGGTCGGGCTGTCCATCACCAGCAGACGGATCCAGGGGCGCGAGGCGAGCCCCTCGCGCATGGCCAGGGCGCCAGCCTCGACCGTGAGCATGATCACGGACAGCTCGGGCAGGTTGTAGAGCATGCCGCCGTCGAGGTCTACGCCGCGGCGCGTGGCCACCACCTGGGCCGGATGGCGCGGCTGCCCGATGGACAGACGCAGCTTCACCAGCTCCGGATGCCACACGGAGAACACCGTGTCGCCGCTACGGACGGTGCCCGCGCCGACGAGCACCGCGTCTGCCGCCACCAGCGAGAGCCCCTCGTAGATGACGTGCTTGTCCATGCGACCGCCTCCCAGCAGCATGGGCGTGGAGGCGCCCGTGTTGCCCTCGGAGGACTGGACGAAGACCAGGCTGCATGAGGGGCGCGTGGGTCGTGACGCCGCTGACAGATAGAAGGGACCATCGAACAGGCGTCGCGTCCAGCCGTTGCCCACCTGGGTCAGCGTGTGGCCCGCCGTGTCGAACTCCGTGACGAGGGGCTCCAGGGTTGCGGCGCAGGCTTCGGCGCTCTTGCGCTCGGTGAACTGACGGAACCGGGCGCGGCTGGCCCGAAGGCGCCCCGCCCAGTGGGTGTGGCGGGGTGTGATGGGCGGGCCTGTGAGCATGGTTGGCCGAGTGTAGCCGACCCTGTCGTGCCACACTGTGTCGTATGGCACAGGGCACGACGCGGCGTGAAGACACCTCGCGTCACGCTATATGCAAAACGGCACACACGACAACGGGCACTCGCCCCCACTGTGAGGATGCGCCACTCGCCGAGACCGCCGAAGAAGGGCCGTGATGCCAGACAACGCTGATCCTGCGACGCAGAACCCCCAGAGCTCGGCACCTGCCGTTGCGCAATCCGAGAAAGGACGGGCCGATGCCGAGGTGGAGCGCACGTCCGGAGAATCGCACCGCGAGGCCGCCGAGGAATTCCGGCAGATGGCGGAAGAGGCGCGCGTGCTGCGCGACCAGTATCGCGAGGGCATCGAGGCCACGCGCCAGGAGCGTGAGCGCCTCCGCGAAGCCGGTGAGTTAGCTCGCGTTTCTGCGGAGCAGGCCCGGATGGCGGCCGAGGAAGCGCGTCAGGCCACCATGGAGGCGCTGCATGCCACGGCTGAGGCCTTGAAGTCGACAGCCGAAGCGCTGCAGGCCACCCATCAGCAGATGCAGTCCGTTGAAGACATGCGCCGGATGCTGCGTGACTATCGCGAAGGCAAGGCGCTGGACCAGAACTAGGGGCGTGGCCCCCACGCGTCGTGGCGGTCAGTCAGCCAGGAATCGGTCCCGCAGGTGGGGCGCCGGCACCAGGCACTCATTCTGACAACCGAACCACCGGTAGCGGTAGCGAGCCACCACGGTGTAGACGGCGTCGCGCACAGGGCGAGGCACCAGCAGGAACGCGGCCGCCAGACGCCATGGCCAGTCCAGTCGTCGCGCCAGGCGCAGCACCGCCGTGGAGCGTACATGGACGCCGGCCTCATCCACCAGGACCAGACTGTCCGGCAGCGGGCCTGTCACGCCCGCGTCATGCAGGACCCGATGCGCAGCCGGTGACTGCAGGGACGCGAGACGGAAGTGACCCCGCGCGTCGTGGCGGATGACGAACCGCACCGAGGCCGCGCACAGATTGCACACGCCGTCGAAGAGCACGACCGGGTGGCCGGGGGCCGGGGGCATACGCTATACTCGCTCAACTCTCTTTAACCGCGGTCCTGTGAGACCGCAAAGAGGCCCCCATGCACCACCCGCTCTTCTCCTCACCCGCGCCTCTCGCTGCTCGCCTGCAGCAACCGAACCCGATCTCTCCCGTTTTCCCCACAGGTGTCCCATGCCGGTAGTCATGGACGGCGACCGCATTGGCCGCACGCTGACGCGCATTGCCCACGAGATCGTGGAGCGCAACAAGGATCTGTCCGGTCTGGCCCTGGTGGGCATTCGCACCAGGGGGGACCATCTGGCCCGCCGTCTGGGCGCCATCCTGCAGGAGATTTCCGGGCAGGCTGTGCCGACCGGCGCGCTCGACATCACGCTCTATCGCGACGACACCATGCGCCACGCCGTCGGGCCGCAGCCGCTGGTGCGCCGTACCGAGATTCCGTTCTCCATCGACGACCGGAACATCCTGCTGGTGGACGATGTGCTCTACACCGGGCGCACCATCCGCGCTGCGCTCGACGCGCTGATTGACTTCGGGCGACCGAAGACCATCCAGCTCGTCGTGCTTGTGGACCGTGGTCACCGCGAACTGCCCATCAAGGCCGACTACGTGGGCAAGAACCTGCCGACCTCGCCGGACGAGAGCGTGCAGGTGCGCCTGACGGAGGCCGACGGCCTGGACGAGGTGGCCCTGCTGCAGCCGGAGGCAAGCGCATGAGCACCCCCAATCCCGTGGCGTCGGCTCCGGCCATCACCGCTCTCCGTCGGAAGGACCTGCTCAGCATTGCCGAGCTGTCGCCCGAGGAGATCGGCCTGATTCTCGACACCGCCGAGGCGATGAAGGAAGTGGCCTCGCGCCCCATCAAGAAGGTGCCGGCCCTCCGTGGCAAGACCGTGGTGAACCTGTTCTTCGAGCCGAGCACCCGTACGCGCACCTCGTTCGAGATTGCCGAGAAGCGCCTCAGCGCCGACACGCTCAGCCTGGCCGTGGCCTCGTCGAGCGTGGTGAAGGGCGAGACACTCGTCGACACCGCCCTGAATCTGGAAGCGATGCGGCCCGACATGATCGTGCTGCGCCATGCCTCGTCCGGCGCGGCGCACCTGCTGTCGCGCGTGTGCCGCTCGTCCATCATCAACGCGGGCGACGGCATGCACGAGCACCCGACGCAGGCGCTGCTGGACGCGTTCACCATCCGGGAGCGGAAGGGCACGCTGGCCGGGCTGAAGGTGGCCATCGTCGGCGACCTGCTGCACAGCCGCGTGCTGCGCTCGAACATCCACCTGCTCACCAAGCTGGGCGCCGATGTATGGGTGTGTGGGCCGCCAACGATGTTCCCGGCGCATCTCGCGCAGATGGGCGTGACCGTGACGAGCCGCGTGGACGAGGCTGTGGAAGGCGCGGACGTGATCATGCTGCTCCGCATTCAGCTCGAGCGCATGCAGGGCGCGTTCTTTCCCTCGCAGCGCGAGTACTTCAATGTGTTCGGCATGACCGAGGCGCGCGTGCGCCTGGCCAAGCCGGACGTGATTGTCATGCACCCCGGCCCGATGAACCGCGGCGTCGAGATTGCCTCCGAGGTGGCCGACGGGCCCGGCTCGGTGATTCTGGAGCAGGTGGCCAATGGCGTCGCCGTCCGGATGGCGGTGCTGTATCTGCTGGCGGGTGGAGCCTCGTATGAAGAAACTGCTTAAGGGCGGGCGGGTCGTCGACCCGGCCAACGGGATCGA
>JAKFYA010000227.1 GCA_021731095.1 Acidobacteriota bacterium
GTGCACGACCGGACGACCCGGGTCTGGCTTGGCCACAGCTGCGGCATCAAGGGCGGACTCGAACGAGGCGACCAGCTGGTCGTAGGTCGCCTTGTCCGGACGCGCGGCGCCTCCGGGCGGCATCGTGCCGGCGCGCAGCTTTCCGAGCACCTTCTCCCAGACGCCTGCATGGGAGCCCATGTCCGACAGGTCGAGGGAATCCAGGGCCAGGTTGGCGTAGCGAGCCTTGCTGCGCTCGTTGTGGCACCCGTAGCAGTACTTCTGCAGGACCGGTTTCATCGACTCGGCCGGAGCAGCCTGGGAGGCAGGCGCCGCCACCGTCGTGGCCACCGGCCTGGCGGCCGGGCGAGACGCCGGGGTCTGTCGTGCTGCCAGCAGCGAGTCACTGCCGGCCAGGGCCAGCACGCCCAGTGTGGCGGAAAGAAGCGTCGAAGCGTTTCTGCGCATAATCATCGACTGTTGGTCGCAAAGGCCCATGGGCCGCGTGGTTCGGGTTGTCGCCGTACAGACCCCGTCGCCGCGATTGTAGCGCAGCGTCACGACGGAATCAGCCTGGCCGGACAACTCGCGACATTCCGGCTGCCCGGGCAAGCGCGCCCCCTCGGTATACTGCCAATAGCCTGCCCCTATGACGTTTCCGCTCTCAACACCGGCCGTGTCGCTTCGCCAGCTCCAGTATCTGGTGGCTGTTGCAGACCTCGGCGGGTTTGGCAAGGCTGCCGACGCGTGCCACGTGGCCCAGCCCTCGCTGTCCGCGCAGGTGGCCCTGGCTGAAGCGCAGCTGGGCGTGCAGGTCTTCGAGCGAAGTCGACAAGGCGTCCGGGTCTCCACAGCGGGGGCCGCTATCATCGGCCAGGCGCGCCGCGTGCTGGGCGCGACCCACGAACTTGAGGAACTGGCCGGGCACCTTCGCGACCCGTTCCGCGGCACCTTCCGGCTGGGAATCATTCCGACGGTCGGGCCCTATATCCTGCCCAAAGTGGCCCCGGCCCTCACCCAGGCCTATCCGAACCTCACCGTGGTCTGGCGCGAGGACCGTACACCGGGCATCGTCCAGCTCATCAAACAGGGAGACCTTGACGGAGGAATCCTGGCGTTGGAGTCGGACCTGGAGGGACTGGACCACGTGAAGCTGGGGTGGGATCCGTTCGTGCTGGCTTCGGCACCTGGCCATCCCCTGGGCTGCAGCCAGAAGCCGGTGGCCCTCGGGGCTCTCGACGGAGCAAAGGTCCTGCTGCTGGACGACGGGCACTGCTTCCGGGACCAGGCCTGGAGCCTGTGTGCGGTGCATGGCGCCCGCGAGATGAACTACCGCGCCACCAGCCTGGCCACCCTGGTCCAGATGGTCAGCAGCGGGTCCAGTGTCACCCTGTTGCCCGCGCTCTCGCTGCCAGTCGAGAACCGCAACCATCAACTCTGCGTGCGGCCCTTCACACCTCGTGGCCCGGGCCGCACCCTGGTGCTGGCCTGGCGACGCGGGTCGGCCCTTCGCACGGCGTTCGATGCCGTGGCCAACATCATCAGAACCGCGCTGGCCGAGCACGAACACCTGTCGCCTCAGCCTCGTCGAGCCCCCACGCGATGACGGCACCCTCAACTGGACAGGCCGCCAACCCGGTGGCTATCATCATTTCCGCCGCAACCGTCGGCTAGTCAGACAGTTATCTGAGGTCAGTCCTATGAAACGCACTTTCCTGGCTCCTACGACCTTTGCCTGCGCCCTGTTGCTGGCGGTCGCTTCGTTGTCTGCGGCCGCGGATGCCCGACTCGTGGACGCCGCCAAGCGTCAGGACAAGGCCGCAGTCCAGCGCCTGCTGCAGGCCAAGGCCGATGTGAACAGCGCGCTGCCCGATGGCACCACCGCCCTGCACTGGGCCGCCAACCGGAACGACCTGACGGTGGCCGGTCTGCTCGTGAAAGCTGGCGCCAAGGTGGATGCCGCCAATGAGTACGGCGTCACCCCGCTGTCCCTCGCAGCCTCCAACGGCAGCGCGGAGATGCTGGCCCTGCTGCTCAAGGCCGGCGCGAACCCGAATCTGGCACTTCCCACCGGTGAGACGCCGCTGATGAGCGCGTCGCGCGCTGGCTCTGTGGCGGCGGTCACGGCGTTGCTCGATCACAAGGCCGACGCGAATCTGGCAGAGCCCGACATGGGCCAGACCGCGCTGATGTGGGCCCTGTCCGAGAACCACCTCCCGATCGTGCAGACGCTGGTGGAACGCGGCGCGCAGGTGAACGTCAAGTCGAAGA
This sequence comes from Acidobacteriota bacterium, assembly GCA_021731095.1. Classification (GTDB taxonomy): domain Bacteria; phylum Acidobacteriota; class Vicinamibacteria; order Vicinamibacterales; family UBA2999; genus JAKFYA01. Next base: position 2,251 of record JAKFYA010000227.1, read on the forward strand.
GCGGCTTCACGCCCCTGATGTTTGCCGCGCGGCGCGGGAACCAGAACGCCACCGCGTTTCTACTGGGCAAAGGTGCCGCGCTGAACGAGACGGCTGCCGATGGCCTGACCCCGCTGATGGTGGCCGTGCTCCGTGGCCATGCCTCACTGGCCGAGTTCCTGCTGGACCGTGGTGCGGACCCGAACATCGACAAGGCGGGCTACACCGCCCTGCATTGGGCGGCCGGCAAGTGGGAAAGCGGCATGACCCACGACTATCCGAACAGCAACGAGGCCGAGTGGCGCTATCTGATCGGTGTGCCCGAGGGGAAGATCAGTCTCATCAAGTCGTTGCTGAAGCACGGCGCGAAGGTGGACGCCGAAATCACGAAGCGTCCCCCCCGCTACGGCATCAACCTGTTCAACTCGGTTCGCGTGGATGGCGCCACGCCCTTCTGGCTGGCCGCGCTGAGCGCCGATGTCGACGTGATGAAACTGCTGGTCGAGGCCGGCGCCAATCCGAAGGTGAAGAACAAGGACGATGTGACGGCGCTGATGGCAGCGGCCGGCCTGGGCCGTGTGCCCGGCGACAGCCTGATCGGTGATGACGAGGCGGTGGCGGCCTGCACCTACCTCCTGAGCCTTGGCGCCGAGGTCAATGCCGTGAACAAGTCCGGCGACACGGCTCTGCATGGCACCGCCTACTACGGCAACGAGAAGACGGCGGTGCTGCTGGTGCAGAAGGGGGCCGACATGGCCATCAAGAACCGCAAAGGCGAGACGGCGGTGAAGGTGGCCGACGGCTATCAGGCGAACGCCATGGTGCTGGCCCGCCCCGAAGTGGCGGCGGCCCTGCGCAAGCTGGGTGCGAAGGACTAGCTAGCGCCCCTCGGCAATACGATAGAGATGGGTGTCGGTGCGGAGGAAGAACGCGCCGCCCGACACCGCCATCGACGCCAGCGTCATCCCTGCCAGCTCATTCTCGGCCAGTCGTCTGAACACCGGCCCGGGCGCCACCACCGTGGTCATCCCCTCTTCACTCTGAAAGTAGAGCCGTCCGTCGGCGTAGACCGGCGAAGCCGAGTAGTTGCCTCCGAGGCGCTGCTGCCAGCGCACGCGACCCGTAGCCGCGTCCACACACGTCGCCACACCGGTGTCACTGACGTAGTAGAGCTGGTCGCCTGCCAGAATGGGCGACGGCGTGAGCGGCGCGCCCCGCGACACGGTCCAGGCCACATGGGTCGCGGTGACATCCCCGGCGCCGTCCGCGCGGACCGCCATCATCGCCGGCTCCTGGAATCCGGTGGCCAGAAACACCAACCCGTGCCCGAACACGGGCCGCGGCACGTTCGAGAATCCGGCGCCGTACCCGACGCGCCAGATCTCGGCACCCGTGGTCGGGTCGTAGGCCACGGTGCGATAGGCGCCGGCACTCACGACCTGGTCGCGCTCGCCCACCCGGATGACCAGCGGCGTGGTGTAGGCCTGCGACACGGGGCGTCGTCTCGCCGTCTTCCACCGCTGGCGACCGGACTGTGTCTCCAGCGCGACTACATAGGCGTCCGTGAAGCCGTCACAACTGAAGATGAGCAGGTCGCGGTAGAGGACGGGTGACCCGCCGCTGCCGTGCTGGGTGTCGCAGGCGTATTGCGCCGTCCAGAGCACCTCGCCCGCCAGTGACACGGCGGCGGTCCCTTCCAGGCCGAAGTGCACATACACGCGGTTGCCGTCCACGATGGGCGTCGGTGAGGCGAGACTGTTCTTCTGATTCAGCAGTTCCGCATCGGGCAAGCGGAACACTTCGCGGTCGAGCAGGCGGATGCCGCGCTGCTCGTCGTAGGCCTGCAGCCGCAGTGACGCGCCGCCACGCGACTCCACAGCGGTCGTGAGCCAGACCCGGCCACCGGCCACCACGGGCGACGACCAGCCGCGCCCAGACACGGCGGACTTCCAGGCCACATTGCGCGACTCGCTCCAGACCAGCGGCAGCCCGACTTCGTCCGAACGGCCCTGACCGTCAGTGCCGCGGAACGCCGGCCAGTCGCTGGCGCGGACCTGTGCCAGGAGACCACAGATCAGGACCAGCGACAGCCCCGCACGCCGGGCTAGGCGCCTGCGACGATGAAGTCTGACCACTCCTTGATCTTTCCATCACGCACGAAGAAGACGCCCACGACAGCGATGTCCTGAGTCCCCTTGGGTGACACGATGCGGTCCACTCGTCGGTTCATGACCATTGGCCCGCTGACCCAGGTGTCCTTCACCATGAACTCGATGGTCATGCCGGTGAGGTACGTGGCAATCTGTGCCTGCACGGCCGCCTTGCCCGACAGAGCCGGGCTGCCATCCGTGCTGGCCGTGAAGCGAACGACGCAGGCCTCGGCCAGGTGCGAGGCCGCCTTCGCCGCATCGCCCGATTTCCAGGCCGCGCAGAAGTCGTCCACGACCTTCTTCACCGACTGCTCGGCCGGCAACAGGGGCGCCGCCTGTGCTGTCTGGCCTGAGGCGGCCACACCGATAGCACCCAGGGCCGCAGTGCCGACAAATCCACGTCGTGTCATCCCGGTCATCATGCTGTGGTCTCCTCCCGGCACACGCCTGTGGCGCCGTGCGGCCGATGGTAGCACCGGGCCGTCCTGACCGCTGCGCCTCTCTAGCGGTGGTGCAGCGGCAGACTGGCACCCAGCATGAAGGTCATCGTGCTTGAGCGGAGGCGCTGCCGGGCACGCCCCTCATAGACCGGCAGATCGTTGTAGCCGGCCCACACGCCGACTTCCGACACCTCGCCGTAAATCCAGCGCCAGGCGTGCACACGCAGGGCGCCTTCCAGGGCAACCGCCGGTCCGCTGACGCCGAAGCCTTTCTCGTTCGGGTGGCCGAACACGGTGTTCTCGCTGTGCGGCACCGTGAAGCCCGCGCCGGCCTTCAGGAGCAGGGCCACACTGCCCGTCTGGCCCGGTTCGCGCACCAGTGGCCGGCGGTGCACGGCATTGAACAGCACGAAGTTGGCGCCATTGTTGAGCTGGTACTTGAGCGTGCCGGGGTCGAGCACCAGCGTCCGATCTGCTGACACGCCGCCCAGGGTGCCCGTCAGATGGACCGACTGATCCTGCGTGACGATGGCCTTGGCATGGATGAACTTCAGTTCCACGGCCAGTCTGGGGCGGACATAGTAGCCAAGCTGGAAGTTGTACTCGGGGCCCGTGAGGCTCTTTGAAAACAGACCGGTCGTCCACCCCTTGCTGTCGTGAAACACCACGTCATGCAGCGTGAACAGGTTGCCCAGCGACGGCTGGGTGAACTCGATGTCTTCGTTGGCGTACCGGTTGGCGTTGTAGCCCCACCCGACATACACCTCGTGCTGCGCGGCGCGCGGCGCAGGTGCGCTGGACTGGGCTCGCGACGGAGCCGGTTCACCGTTGCTGGCGGGTGGAGTCTGGGCCATCGCCGCCCCGGAGACAGAGAGAACGAGCGACAGGAGCAGCGCGCGGGACAGCAGGACAGACATGGTCTGTGATCTTATCCTGCGTCCACGCGCCTGATGCTGCCGTCTCAGGGCTTTGCCGGTGCCAGGCCCTTGTAGAGGAAGCGCTGCACCCGCTTGCTCTCCCAGGTTTCGCCCACGTAGATGTTGCCCTTCGAGTCGGTGGCAATGCTGTGCGCGGCGCGGAACGCGCCACCACCGTTGCCGCCGTAGCCGAACGAGCCGATGGTCTCGAGCGAGTCGCGCAGGAGAATCCAGACTTTCTCGTTCATCCCGTCCACCACATAGGCGTACTTCTGTGCCGGGTCTGCCGAGAAGGCCACCTCATAGACGGCGCCGCCACGCGTCTTCGGTGACACCAGGCCTTCCTTCACAAAGGTGCCATCACGCCTGAAGACCTGGATGCGGTTGTTCGTGCGGTCGCACACATACACCAGCCCGTCCCGACTGATGGCAATGCCGCGCACTTCCCCGAACTGCCTGCTCCGCACGTTCGGATCGTACGTGGCCGGCACGGCACTGTCGTCGGGTCTGTTGCCATAGGCGCCCCAATGGCGCTTGTACTTGCCGGTGATGCCATCGAACACGATGACCCGGTGGTTCCTCAGCCCGTCGGCCACGAACACCTCATTCGTCTCCGGATCGACGGCAATCTGCTGGGCACCGCCCAGGTTCTCCGTGTCGTTGCTCCCCGTGCTCACACCGCCCGTGTGCCCAATCTGCAGACGGTTCTTGCCCCAGCGCGTGAACTTGAGAATCTGACCGTCGCCGGGACCATCCGCGCCGACCCACACGTTGTCGTTGTGGTCGCTGAAGATGCCGTGCTCGCCAAATGGGCCCGTCCCCATGGCCGGGTCCGGGCTTTTCGGACCCAGCGTTGGCCAGTCGAAGCCACGCCCCGGGCCGCCCCACGAGGCGAAGGCCGTGCCTTGCTGGTCGAACACGATGACGGGCGGTGCCGGCTTGCAGCACGAGGCGAGCGGCCCCTGTCCGGCGCCTCCCGTGTTGTTGCCGTCCCCGAGTCCCGAGGTCTGACCAGGCGTAGGCGCGGTAGACGCCCCGGCGCCATACGAGGCCAGGTCTGTGGCTTCCTTCTCGGAGTTCTTCAGCGTGCCGGGCCGCTGGATGATCCAGACGTTGTCGCGGGTGTCGACATGCACGCCCACCACTTGCCCCAGCTTCCACTGCGCGGGCAGCGGCTGCTTTGGCCAGGTCTTGTCGTACTGGAATTGCGGAATCAGCACGCCGCCAGTGGCCGGGACCGTCGCACGTTGCGGTTCCGCCTCGACATGCAGAGCGAAGTAGCCGGCGGCGCCGATGCCGACCAGCAGGACGGCAACAGAGAGCACCTGTTTCATGACAGTGACCTCAGCCCCTTGTAGAGGAAGCGCTGGATGCGCTTGCCCTCCCAGGTTTCGCCAATGTAGATGTTGCCTTTTGCGTCCGTAGCGATGCTGTGCGGCGTGGTGAAGCAGCCGCCCGCGTGGCCCGGACACCCGAAGGACCCGATGATGTCCAGCGTCTTGCGTTCGAGAATCCAGACCTTCTCGTTCCGGCCGTCCGGAATGTAGGCGAAGCGCTGCTCCGGGTCTGCCGAGAACGCGATGCCGAAGACCGTGCCGTTCAGCGTCTGCCGCTCGATGCCCTTCTCCATCACGAAGGTGCCATCCAGCGTGAACACCTGCACCCGGCTGCCATTGCGGTCGCAGGCATAGACCAGCCCATCCTTGCTGACGCCGATGCCGTGCACCGTGGAGAACTGCTCGAACATCCTGTCCGGGTTGTACTGATAGCGGATGCTGTCGTCCGGCCGCTTGCCATAGGCGCCCCAGTGGCGCTTGTATTTCGCCGTGTCAGCGTCCAGCACCAGCACCCGGCGATTGCCGTACCCGTCAGACACGAACACTTCGTTCGTCTTCGGGAAGATGGCAATGCCTGAGGAGGAATTGGCGTTCTCGGTATCGTTGCTGTCGGGCTTTGGCCGCTTCGGATGGCCATACTGCGCCAGGAACTTGCCGGTGCGCGTGAACTTCAGAATCTGCCCGTCGCCGGGGCCCGTGGCCGTCAGCCAGACGTTGTCCTTGTGGTCCACCATCACGCTGTGCATGCCGCTGGGCGCATTGCCAGCTGTCGGGTCCGGGCTGACGCCACCGTTGGTCGGCCAGTCGTACTCCCCCGTCGGGCTGGGTCCGCCCCACGCCTGCACCACGTTGCCCGCGTAATCCAGTTCGATGACGTATGGCGCCTTCACGCAACAGTCGCCGAGTGGCGGGTTCGCCTCGCCGTGCAGTTCGTCAGGCCGGAGCGTGGGCGCGCGGTGCACCATCCAGATGTGCTGCCTCGCATCCACGTCGATACCCACCACCGTGCCCGTCGTCCAGTTGTTCGGCATCGGGCGCGGGAACGTCTCGTCGTACTCGAATACCGGCACCTGACGCCCGATGTTCCTGGGGGTCGGACCAGTCTGCGGTTCAACCGTAGCCCGGGCTCGTTGATACAGCCCGGTGGCGACCAGCGCGGCCATGATGGCCAGCGCCGTGACCGTGAATCGTTTCATAGCGGGATGACTCCCTGTGTACGAGTTGGGTTGGAGCAGAAACCGGCACAGCTTACACCCGGAGGGCTGCCAGGACGCATCGGCCGTGGTAGAATCGGAACTTCGGCCGGGCCCCTAGCTCAGTGG
>JAKFYA010000187.1 GCA_021731095.1 Acidobacteriota bacterium
GCTACGACCTGACCCAGGTGCTGGTCGGCTCAGAGGGGACGCTGGCCATCATCACGGAGATCACGCTGCGCCTCGTCCCGCGGCCACCGGTGGCCGCGACGATTCTGGCCACCTTCACCACGCCGCAGGCGGCCGTGGATGCCGTGACAGCCCTGATCGGTGCGGCCGTGGTACCAGCCGCCGTTGAACTGATGGATGCGGCCTCCCTGGAGGCGGTTGAGCGGCATACCGGGGAACAGGTGGTACCAGCCGGCACCCAGGCGGCAATCCTCGTCGAAGTGGATGGCATGGCGTCGGGAGTTGCCGAAGAACTGGCGTTGGCGGCCGACGCGTGCCGGCAGAGCGGTGGACTGGTCACGCAGGCGGTGGATGAGGGTGCCCGCCAACGACTGTGGCGCATCCGACGGGAGCTCTCGTACGCATTGCGCGCCACGGGCCTCGTGAAAATCAATCACGACGTCGTGGTGCCACGCGGGCGGGTACCATCCCTGCTGGCGCTGGTGGACCGGCTGGCCGCGTCCTACGGCCTGCGCGTCGCGTGCTTCGGGCATGCCGGTGACGGCAATATCCACGTCAACCTGATGCTGACGCCTGGCGATACCGCCGAGCGTGCGCGGGCGCATCAGGCCGAGCGTGAGCTGTTTCAAGGGGTCGTCGCCCTCGAGGGCTCGATTACCGGTGAGCACGGCGTCGGTTTCTCGAAAGCGCCCTACCTCCACCTCGAGTTGTCGCCAGCGGAGATTGCGCTGATGCGGCGGGTGAAGGTGGCGTTCGACCCGCTCGGGTTGCTGAATCCAGGCAAGATCTTTCCGGACGCACCGGCGGGAGTGGCGTAACGTCATGTCCAGAGTCGTGGCCGTGATTGGCGCCTCGAGTGACCGGAGCCGCTACGCCAACAAGGCCGTGCGGGCCTACCTGGCCGAGGGTTACCGCGTCATACCCGTGCACCCAACGGAGACCCACGTCGAGGGCCTGCCGGTGTATCGCCGCGTGGGCGACATTCCTGGGACCGTTGACCTGGTGACGGTGTATGTCCCGCCGGCGGTCACGTTGGCACTCCTGCCGGAACTGGTGGCGAAGGGGGTGACCGAGGTCTGGTTGAACCCCGGCTCAGAGGACGCGGCCGTCCTGGCTGAAGCCCGCCGGTTGCAGCTGTCTGTCACAGCGGCGTGCAGTATTGTCGGTCTCGGGCGCAGCCCGAACCAGTTCTAGTTGACACTCCGAGCGTTCGATCCTACACTTCCCGCGTCCACTCTTCCGTACGTACCCGCCGAGCAGCCTGCCGCGGGACCCCAGCCACCCTCTACTTTCTGCCCTGTTCGCCAGACATCGGACATCCATGTCGAGTTCGCACAAACGCCGCCCCTCGGGAGGCCGCCGAGATGGCGCCCCGCACCACGCCAACCGCGACTCCGCTCCGCCGCCACAGCCCGATGCGGCTCGCGATGAGCCGCAATCCGAGGCACCCAAGGTGCCCAAGGGACCCACGCTCAACATCAATGACCTGAAGGACATGACCATCCAGCGCCTCACCCAGGTGGCGCAGGACATGGCCGTGCCCGGAGCGACCGGCATGCGGAAGCAGGAACTGATTTTCCAGATCCTGCGCACGCAGACCGAGCAGAGCGGCAACCTGTTTTCGGAAGGGGTCCTCGAAGTCCTGCCCGATGGCTACGGGTTCCTCCGAGCGCCGGACTACAACTACCTGGCCGGGCCGGACGACATTTATGTGTCGCCGTCACAGGTGCGCCGCTTTGACCTCCACACCGGGGACACCGTCTCAGGGCAGGTCCGGGCGCCGAAGGAGGGTGAGCGGTACTTCGCGCTCATCAAGGTGGAGGCGGTCAATTTCGAGTCGCCCGAGCGAGCGAAGGAAAAGCTCTTCTTCGAGAATCTGACGCCGCTCTATCCGCTCGAGAAGGTCAGACTCGAGACCACGGGTGACAATCTGGCGGCGCGGGTCCTGGACCTGATGGTACCGGTTGGCAAGGGGCAGCGTGGCCTGATTGTGGCCCCTCCCCGAACGGGCAAGACCATGTTGCTGCAGAACATCGCGCAGTCCGTCGCCATCAATCACCCGGAAGTGTTCCTCATCGTGCTGCTCATTGATGAGCGTCCCGAAGAGGTGACCGACATGCAGCGCTCGGTGCGCGGCGAGGTGATTGCCTCGACCTTCGACGAACCGGCACAGCGCCACGTGCAGGTGGCCGAGATGGTGATCGAGAAGGCGAAGCGGCTGGTGGAGCACGGCAAGGACGTGCTGATCCTGCTCGACTCGATTACCCGTCTGGCGCGCGCCTACAACACGGTCATTCCGACGTCTGGCAAGGTGCTCTCCGGCGGTCTGGACTCGAACGCCCTCCAGAAGCCGAAGCGTTTCTTTGGCGCCGCGCGCAACATCGAGGATGGCGGCTCGTTGACCATCATCGCGACCGCGCTGGTGGACACCGGGTCTCGCATGGACGACGTGATCTTTGAAGAGTTCAAGGGCACGGGCAACATGGAGATCCACCTCGACCGGAAGCTCACCGACAAGCGTGTGTTCCCGGCCATTGACATCACCAAGAGCGGCACCCGCAAGGAAGAACTGCTCATTGCGAAGGAAGATCTCAATCGGGTGTGGGTGCTGCGCAAGGTGCTGAACCCGCTGTCGCCCGTGGAGGCCATGGAACTGCTCCTCGACAAGATGGGCAAGACCAAGTCGAACGCGGACTTCCTGTCGGCGATGCAGAAATAGGAGCGGACGTGGCGAAGATCATCGTCCGGCAGAGCGGACCGCTGATGGTGGAAGGCGAGGACGTGACGGTGGTCGACTGGAACGGCGCGTCCTACGCCGTCGAGCGACGGCCGATTGCGCTCTGTCGCTGCGGCCAGTCAGGCAGGCGCCCCTTCTGCGACGGCGCACACAATCGCTGCGGCTTCGCCGCTGCAGAGGCGGCAACGTAGGCGGTCACCGCCTGCCGTGGGCCGCCTCTGAGAAGCGAACGCCCTGTTTCCCGTCCGGGAAGCAGGGCGTTGTTGCGTACGGCGTGCGCTGCCGGCCTAGCGGTTCAGGTGAAACGGCACGCTGGTGACAATCGCATTCGGTCTGAAGAGAAAGGCGCCCTTGATGAGCAGGGCCCGCTGGTTGTGGAAGAGGTGGTGCCACCACCGTGCCGGGACAAACTCCGGCAGGACGATGGTGACGTAGTCGTGCGGTGCCTGCGCGTCGAGCTCCGACACGTACTGCAGCAGCGGGTCCATGATGGACCGGTAGGGCGACTCGAGAATCACCAGGGGCACGCCCTGTCCCCAGATGGTCCACTCCCGTTTCATCTGCTCTGTCGCGGCCGCATCGATGTTGACGTAGAGCGCTCTGACATCGGGTGAGAGGCTCCGGGCATACTCGACGGCGCGAACGACCGCGCGATGTACGCCACTGACCGGAACAATGACCCGATTGACATGACTGACGGTGCCGGGCACCGTGCCCCTGAGGGTGAGCTGGGCGGCGACATCCGTGTAGTGCCGCTGTGTCAACTTGAAGAAGAGCACGTGAACCGGAATCAGCACGATGATGATCCAGGCACCTTCGTGGGCCTTCGTCGCGGCCACCACCAGCAGCACGATACCGGTGACCAGGGCGCCGATTGCATTGACCGCCGCATGGGCCATCCAGCGAGGGCCCCCAAGCGACCGCCACCGGAGGACCATGCCGGCCTGGGAGAAGGTGAAGGACACGAAGACGCCAATCATGTACAGCGGGATCAGGGCGTGGGTGTCTCCGCCAAACACCATCAGCAGCAGGCTGGCGAAGGCGCTCAGTCCGAGGATCCCGTTGGAGAAGGCCAGCCTGTCACCCTGATTCATGAACTGGCGCGGCAGAAATCCATCGCGCGCCAGAATGGATGCGAGCCGGGGAAAGTCGGCATAGGCCGTGTTCGCGGCGAGGACCAGAATCAGCATGGTCGCGCCCTGCACGAGGTAGTACGGCAAGCCCCGCCCGCCAAAGACCGCGCGGGCCAGTTGTGAGATGACCGTTTCCGAGTCGACAGGCACGACGCCATAGCTCCGCGCCAGCCAGGTAATCCCCAGGAACATCGTGATGGAGAGGACGGCCATCATCAACATGGTCTGGGCCGCGTGTTTCGCCTCTGGTGGCCTGAAGGCCGGCACCCCATTCGAGACGGCCTCGACACCCGTCATGGCCGTGCAGCCGTTCGAGAAGGCGGTCAGGAGCAGGAAGATCGTGAGCGGCTGGACGGCACCCAGTCCGTGAACCGGAGCCGGGAGTGGAACGGCGTGGCCAGTGACCACGTTCCAGAATCCATACCCCACCAGCGCGACCACGCTGACGATGAAGAAGTAGGTGGGGACCGAGAAGATCTGCCCGGACTCCTTGATGCCCCTGAGATTGCCGAGCATCAGGATGGCGACGAACGCGACGGCGATGACGACCGTGTGCGTATGCAGGGCCGGGATGGCCGATGTGAGTGCGGCGACGCCGGCCGCGATGCTGACGGACACCGTGAGCACGTAGTCGATGAGGAGCGCGGCCGCCGCAATGAGACTGTAGTTCTCGCCCAGATTGTCTCGTGCGACGGTGTAGGCGCCGCCGCCACCGGGATAGGCATGAATGGTCTGCCGGTAGGAGAACACCACAATCGCGAGGATGGTGGCGATCACCAGAGCGATTGGCAGCGAGAAAGACAGCGCGCTCAAGCCCGCGAGAACAAGAACGCGCAGCACCTCCTCGGTGGCATAGGCGACGGACGAGAGGGCGTCGGACGACAGCACCGCCAGGCCTGTGGTTCGGGACAGGCGCTCGTGATGCGCGTGGCTGGACGGGATAGGGGAACCGACGACGAGACGCTTGAACTGCGAGAGCAGCCCTTCTTCAGGCATACATCCTTCCAAGGGCCGGCGGGGTTAGCTGACGGGCTCGAGATTGGAAGTTCTCGTCGGAGGCTGGACACCATCCGATTTGCCCCGAGGAGCGTGTATCGCTCCGGTGGGTCCCCCGCATCACTCGACGAGTGATTTAGGCCGCTGAGGCGATTATGCCGAGCCTGACGCGGGAATTGCAGACTCAGCGCGCCGTCTTTACGGAGTCTTTATGACTTTCTGCTGGGCCAGCAGGCGCTTCAGGCGCCGGCCCTGTTGATACTCCGAGGTGCACGCGGCCAGCAGAACCAGCATGACCAATCCGCACGCGAGGGCGGCCGTTGAGGAACGTATGCCGCCGCCATGCCATGCCCATGTGCCGAGCAGGGCGCACAGGGGCACGACGCGTGTCAGAACCAGGTGCCGAAAGGCCTGCGCCCGCTCACGGGCGACATACGCGGACGTGACCAGGGCCAGATACTGCGGCGTCACTTGTGACGAGTGAATGGATGTGAACGATGTCATGCTGACCCCTCGTGCCAACGGTACGGGAGCGGCGCATAAGAGAACCATGAAGAGTTCGAAAGGTCTGTGCGTTGGCCAGTCGGAAGCCTCCTGACGAGGAATGGCCCGTGCCACAATGAAGCCGGTTCAACCGGCATGATCAATCGTCCGTCTCCTCGTGACTGGCTGTTTCTGGGAGCAGGCCTGGTCCTGATACTGCTCGTGGTTGCCGCATTGCGGGCACCAGACAGTGCCCATCAGACAACGGCCGCGCTGGCCTTTCTGCTGGTGGTGCTGGCGGCCGCAACCGTGTCTGGACTCTGGGTCGCCATCGCACTCGCGGTGGTATCCACGCTGTCGCTGAACTTCTACTTCCTGCCTCCCATCGGCACCTTCACCATTGCGAACCCGCAGAACTGGGTGGCGCTCGCGGTGTTTCTCGTCGTGGGCGTGATTGCGAGTCAGCTCTCGACGGTCGCGAAGTCCCGTGCTGTGGAAGCGATTGCTCGCCGCATCGAAGTGGGTCGACTGTTCGACCTGAGTCGGGATGTGCTGCTGACTGGCGATGGACCAGAACTGGTTCCCTCGATCGCGCGCCACATCGCGCGTCGCTTCGAGCTGGATGCCTTGGCCATCTGCGTACCCTGCGAGACGGGGTGGCGCCTGCATCAGGGCGGAGACGATTCCATTGTCCCGCCCGAGGAGACGCTGGCCCTGGCACTGGCACGCGCACGGGGCACCCTCGAATTTGATGCTCGCAGTCGCAGCTACGGTGGCCACACGACCGTTGCGGGAGCGGGGGGCGTCGGGATCCACCTCGTGCCCCTGCGGCGTGGCGTGCAGGCCGTCGGGTTGCTGGCCACTGTAGAAGGGACCATCGAGCCTGGCACGCTGGATGCCATCGGAGGAGTGGCGGCCATAGCCATTGAACGAGCCGAACTCCTTGGCGAGCGCGCGGCAGCCGGATTGGCGCGCCAGCGGGCAGACCTGTCTGCGGCCCTGCTCGCCTCGATGAGCCACGACCTGCGCACGCCGATCACGGCGATCCAGGTCGCGGTAGCGAACCTGGGGGAGAGCCGCTCCGAAGAAGAGCGGGCACAACAGGCGGGTGTGGCCCGTCGTGAACTGTCGCGCCTGAATCGGCTGTTTGACGACATTCTCGACATGGCGCGCATTGATGCGCACTCGATCACCGCCGCGCCGCAGTGGGTGACGCCGGCCGACATCATCGATGCGGCGCTGGTACACGTCGGTCCCGGACTCGATGGTCACGCTCTGGAGGTGGATGCGGACGACAGCACCGTCGTGCAGGTGGATCCCAGGCTGACGTCGAGTGCACTGGCACACCTCCTGGAGAATGCGGCCAAGTACGGGGGCCCGCATGGTGAGATCCGCGTGAGTGGTCGCGTCGACGCCGAGGGGCTACGACTGGAGGTGGCCGACTCAGGGCCTGGATTGGACCCGGCGGAGGTCGGTCGTCTGTTCGAACCGTTCTATCGCGGCCGGGAGGGTCGGCTGAATCCCGGGACCGGCATGGGCCTCGCCATCACGCGTGGCCTGCTGGCGGCACAGGGTGGACACGTGTGGGCGGAGAATGCGCCGACGGGTGGTGCGTGCTTCTCTTTGCTGGTGCCAGGCCCGTCGAGGCCGGCGACGGTGGTGTGACAATGGCTTCACGAATCCTGATCGTCGACGACGAACCGTCCATTCTGGCGGCCATGGTGCCACTGCTGCGGGCACAGGGGTATGAGGTATCGACCGCCATGTCCGGACGCGGAGCGGTTGACGAGATCGGGCGCGTGCGCCCGGACCTGGTCATTCTGGATCTTGGCCTTCCAGACCTGGATGGCGTCGAGGTATGTCGTGTCGTGCGCCTGGACGACGCCGTTCCCATCATCGTGCTGTCTGCGAGGGGTGGAGAAGGCGACAAGGTGGCGGCGCTCGATGCAGGGGCCGATGACTACGTGACCAAGCCGTTCGGCGCTGAGGAACTCCTGGCTCGCATCCGGGTGGCGTTGCGCCGGGTCGAACCGATTGGCGCCGCAGGTCCACTGATCACCAGAGGGGACCTGGTCATCGATCGGGAGCGTCATCGGGTAATCCGGGGCGAGGACGAGATACGCCTGACGCCGAAGGAATTTGAACTGTTTCTGTTTCTGGCGCAGCGGCCTGGTCGGGTCGTGACCCACCGCACCATTCTGAAAGCGATCTGGGGTCCCCACGCCGCGGATCAGCCAGAGCATCTGCGCGTGCTCATGGCCTCGCTGCGCAAGAAGATCGAGCCAGAGCCGGCCCGGCCACGGTATCTGGTTACCGAGCCCTGGGTCGGCTACCGGTTCGCGGACCTCTGACGGACGATGGTTGGCTGGCGAGGCCACTGACCTCGCCAGCCATCGGTCTACTTGAGCATGGGCGCTCGCGCATCGAGCGCGAGATTGAGCTCGAGCACGTTGACACGCGGTTCACCGAAGAATCCGAGTTGCCGTCCTTCGGTGTGCTGGTCGATCAGCGTGCGCAGGTCAGCCTCGGACAGGGTGCGCTCACGCGCCACGCGGCTCAACTGAAAGGCCGCTGCGGCGGGTGAAATGTGCGGGTCAAGTCCTGAGGCCGACGTGGTCACCAGGTCAACCGGGACAGGCGCCGTCGGGTTCTCTCTCCTCGAGGCCTCAACGTGTGCCTTCACCGCATTGATCAGCGTTGCGTTGGTCGGGCCCAGGTTGGTGCCGGCGGAATTGGCGGCGTCATAGCCCAATCCCGCGGCTGATGGACGGGAGTGGAAGTACCCCGGCGACGAGAAGGCCTGACCAATCAGTCGGGAGCCCACGACGACGCCTCCCCGCGTCACCAGCTGGCCATTGGCCTGCTCGGGGAATGCGAGTTGGGAGATGCCCGTCACGACCAGCGGGTAGATCAGGCCGAGGAGGACCGTGGTCGTCACGGTCATCAGCAGGGCCACGACGGTGTTACGCATGAGGTTCATGAGCGACTCCTATGCCAGGTTGAGCATGGTGATGATGACG
>JAKFYA010000336.1 GCA_021731095.1 Acidobacteriota bacterium
GGAGCGCCGCCTCGGCGCCTACTGCACCCAGCACGGCCTGCCCGAACCGACGTTCGTCATTGAAGCGGGCGTCTCCGCGTCCAAAGGGCTCCGGCAGCGCCCGAAGGGGGCCGCCATGCTCGGCGCGCTCAAACCGGGCGACCACGTCGTCGCCACGAAGCTGGACCGCGTCTTCCGCAGCGCCAGTGACGCCCTGACGGTCGCCGAGGACTGCCGGAAGCGGCAGGTCAAGCTCCACCTGCTCGACCTCGGTGGCGAGGTCACCGGCAACGGCGTCGGCAAGCTCGTATTCAGCGTGTTGGCAGCGGTGGCCGAGATGGAGCGTGAGCGGATCGGCGAGCGGGTCCGCTCCGTGAAGACGCACCTCCGCCTGGCGGGGTACCACACGGGTGGACGGGTGCCCGTCGGCTTCACGAAGACCGATGACGGCAAGCTCGTGCAGGCGCCCGGGTGGCCCGACACGCTGGCGACCATCCATCAGCTCCGGGCGGGCGGCCAGACCTTCCGGGCGATTGCGCAGCAGGTCACGGCGTCAGGCACGGCCATTACGGCGGCGACGGTGTATCGGCTGCTCACAGGGCGGGACAGCGCTGCCGACGGCTCGTCATACATTTCCTCGCCGACGTCGAAATAGTCGTCGCTCCGGCCCGCCCGCACGACCCTCCGCACCTAAGTAAATCTCGTCATGGCTCCAGCCGGGTCTCTCGCTCCGGTCCGAGCATGGTGTTCCGATGTCACCCCTAGCGGTCACGGAACCGTCTCCGAGCCTCTCTGTCCTGATGCCGCATCAGTGACGGACAGGTCCCCCGACTATCCAGGAGTACGCAATGCTGACCCAACCGACCACACCGACCCCTGTCACCACAATCACTCCCATCACCACACCGGCCGTCCCGGCAGCACCGGTTGAGCCTGTTCCACCTGTACACACCGTCACACCTGTCCACCCGGTCACACGCGACAGACCTGATCGCCCGTCATCCCCCGTGCACCCCGACGCTCACGCGTCCCCCGCATCTCCCCTCAAGACGCCAAGTGCCTTCCATCTATGGATGCGATCGGACGTCCATCCAAATGCCTTCCTGACCATTCCAATACCGTCACTCGCCTGGACACGCCCCCTCCAGCACTACCTGACCCTGTGGACCCGGAAAGCCGAATCCGCGTTGTGGGGCGCCAGTGCGCTGAAGCTGGGCAATCCGGACGACCGGTGTCAGTGGATCTTCGTGAAAGAGACCCTGACGCAGGCGTGGTCCAAGCGGGCGCCGACAGCACCCATGGGCCGCTTTGCACATGTCCACGCGTTGGTCCGGATGCCGGCCCGGTTGATGAAGAAGGAGCACCGACTCGGGTACGCCCTCCCCATCGAGGACCGCTGTCGGCGACTTGCCGAGGCCCTGATCGAGGCCAGCCGGTCCACGCCCGCGCCGTTCGCCAAGCGTCACCAGTCCGGAGTGGGCGCCGCTGTGGATGTCCGTCCGTACCGGGATGATGCCGAGGTGTCGCATGCGACGTACCTCCTCAAGCAGCTCCGAGGACACCATCGCGACCACTGGTCCGAGGCCGTGACCGACGGCCTGCGCCAGGAGCACGGGCTGTTCTTCCTGCCGCGTGCGCATCACGCCGCCCGGAGGTCAGCATGACGGCCCCGCCGATGCGCACCCGCCTGGTGGCCTTTCGGTGTCGCCCTGAGGAACACGCGGTCATGACCGACGCGGCGAGCCAAGAGGGCCTCAGCGTGTCGGCCTGGATCCGGAAGGTCATCCAGTCCGCTTCCGGAAATTCCGAACATGTTCAAACTTTTCGCGCGGGTCCGGAGACGGTGCCGGCACTCACGCTCACGGACACGCTCCAGGTCAGCCAGGAGCGGTCATGCCACTGATCACGACGCAGAAGGTTACCCTGCCGTTCCGGACCGCCCAGGACGCGGTCCGGGCGATCCAGAACACGCGCCAGACGACCAGCGAGGTCTACCTGGTGGAACGGGCGGACGACATGCAGAAACTGATGAAGAGGCTGAAGGCGCTGGGGTTACCGGTGGGGGTGGTGCTGGTGGTGCCGAAGGCGTGAGGCCCAGCTACCGTCAAGAGCACCGGGTGTGAGCGGCGGGAACCACCGACGCCGAACCCGGCGCCAACGTGCGCTCAAGAAGGGGGGCATCGCTTTCACAAGACGATACGCGCGCCGCCGGCTCCAAGCGACTGTTATCTAGATCATTGGTCGCAGTTCGCTGTCCCGCTTACCGAGCGCTCGTCCACGCGACGACGGTTCCGAGTCCACCACAAGCGCTTCGGCACCATCGTGGCGCCGGCAGATGTCAGCAGCCGCGTTCGCCGTATACAGCGACGGTGACTGTTGGTCCGTTCTTGCGCTGTACTGTCAGCGTCCCATCGACGGTTTCAGCCCCGCGCTGGCCTGGCACGGTCTTCTCGATCTTGATGGAAGCGGTGTACTCCTCGTTGGCGAACTGGGAGAAGTACGCCTGATCGGGCTTCGAAACCGCTTTCAAGATGAGCGGTCGACCGGCAATGGAGATCATGCTCTGCGCTCTGAGGTCGTCGGCGTAGAGATATCTCCCTGCCGTAAAGTCCTCGCGGGACTTCGAGAATGTGGAGCTACAGCCGACGATGAAGCTGGGAGTCGATGAAAACACCGTTAGGTTGATTGCGGCGGACGGTGGCGGCTCGATCTTGGACGCAGTGACGGGCACATGCGCGACTTGCGCTGCGGCTTGCCGCCCCGGTCCCTCATTCGAAAGCTCAGCAGTTCCGCCTCGCCCCTCAGGCAGGCTATAGGACGGTGCCGTGTACTGGACGCCAGTTCCGATCCAGGTTCCATCGGGTTGTTTGCCGAATGTCGCTTCGACCGGCCGCTCCGTTGACCCGGTTCCGAAGATGGCCACTGCGCCAGCTGTGAGCCTGACGTGAGTCTTGCATGAAGCGGTAGCCGTCGTCTCTGAGGCCAATAGCAAGTTCTCACAACTATCCACTACAAGATGCCCAAGAATGAGCTGCGCGCCATTGAACGTGTCGCTGGGCAGCTTATTCGTCCATCGGTAGGCGTACCCCTCCTGCTGAACATCTGATGGACTGGGTCCAACGTGATTGACGCGGAGGTGGCTCTCGCGTCCCCAGCCCGTGGCGTCATAGTGCCCGACAATGGCATCGGTTGGGCCACGTTCGAGCGTTACCGTAAACTCTTTGCGCCGATTGGGGAACGCAAGTATTAGATTAGACGGTCCAACGCGCTGAACTGATCCACTCAACGACGCGACTTCGCAATCTGGCCCGTCGCACGCTTTGAACTGACCCTCCACGTGCGGAGGTGTTGTATTGGAGAGCGTCTGGATGTCGATGGTGATCACCGTAGGCTCCGAGACAAGGACGCTGAACATGTTGACCTTGCGAAACACTCCACTGTATTGACCAGAGAAGTTCGGGTAAGACAGTGCAACCGTCTTCTCCTCAAGGTATCCCTCCTTGAGTAACCGTTGGACATCCGGCACTTGCAAACGAACGATCATTTCAGGACCAATCAGTTTCGTAAGCGCCTCAGCGGAGGTGCCAACGATCCCGCCATTCTGGGAATCGATCCATTTCTGAATGACACCCGACGCCGACGATTCGGTCAGCGCGCGGCTGCACCCACCGACGATCATGATCCCAAAACACAGCGCGACGAGTATTCCACGAGTCATCGGTTCTCCCCCCTCGCGTTGATCGGCATAACAAGTAGTCGGCCGACCTCGATATCCAGATAGCCGGCCACCGGACGCAGCATACCGTGCTGTTCTGGCGCGTTCAATCACCTTGGAATGCCGCACCGTCAGAGTCTTGCCGGCATTGTGGGATTCCGTAACGCACATGATCGACGGCCTTGCCGATCCTGCCGGTCGCTCACACGTGGGCGGCGTGCCGAACCGCGTCGTCTGGTGCCCGGCGCGTTGTCACTTAGTTGATCGAGAACTCGACGGTCAGCTCTACCAGCGCAGGCTTCGGCTCACCGGAGACCTTGAGCGGCTGATACTTCCACTGCGCCACGCAGGCCAGCGCCTCCGCGTCCGCGTCCGCGTCCAGCGACATCGCCACCTTGCGGGACACGCGACAGGCCTGCACCGTGGCGTCAACGTCAATGCGACACTCCAGGTGGACGGTGCCTTGTTGCCGAGCCAGTTGCGCGACAGCCGGATACGACGGTCTCACGTCACGCATCTTCACAGGCGTCTCAATCACCGACGGATCCAACCGCCGGGCCCGGGCCTTCTTGACGTCGAGTTTCGTGTCCAGCCAGATGCCGCGAATGTCAACGGCCTGATCACCGACGGCCGTCTCTTGGCGAGCTTCGCCGGAGGCGTGGATGGGCTGCGCTGGCCCCACGAGCAGCCACGACAATGCCACGAGAGTCACCATGTATCGCACCACACTCTAACGCTGTCAGCGCCCAGCGACCGCCGGTCGCCTCCGAACACTCCCGGATTCTCTCGCCTATGAAAGACTCCACCCAGGAGCCGTCATGCCGCTAACCACGACAGAAGCTGACCCTGCCGTTCCGGACCGCTCAGAACGCGGTCCAGGCTCTCCAGAACACGCGACAAACGACCAGCGAGGTCTATGTGCTGGAGAAGGCTGGAGAAGGCGTCAGATCCACAGACGATTGTGAGGCGGCTCAGGGCGCTGGGCTATCTGGTCGGGGTGGTCCTGATAGGCAGACGGGGGCAGACACCAATGTCGGCACGAGCCCGACCCAGATCCCGTCGTCAGCCAGACAGTTCCCCCTCTTAGCTAAACCGAGATCTGGACCTTGAAACTGAACCGCACGTCGCATGTGGGCCGACGATCCTTACGGGAAGGTGCCTGCGTTAGTCATGGGACCGCCCCGCCAGCCCCGGGATGGAACTCGGCGCCAACTCCTTGAGTAACTTAAACTGGAGAAGTGCATCAGGAGGTATGGTCGGCTCGCTCAGTGTCAGGCCGGTAACCGTTGGCAAGTCAGCCATCGGATTCAGTCCGGCCGCTTGGAGTGCCTTCACCACCAACTCTGAGCAGTAGACAGCAGCGTCGTCGGAGTACTTGAACTCATAGTCGAAGGGCGCCCCGATCGAACCAATCAAGTAGCGCCTGAGCCGCTCAGCTTGCTCATTCGTCAGGCCATTCACCCTGTAGTACGCAACGTCCGCTGCCCTATCAGTCGCTACAAAGCGGGTAATGGGATCACTTCTGACTCCCCCTGGAGCGTCGAAATCACGGGGGACGGCATGCACCACTCTTATCGAGCCGTCGATACGCAGTGCCACGCCGACGTGAGAGAACCGAGGCTGCGGCCCGTAGGACAGTGCGATGCGAGAGACCGCATCGAGGCCTCGTCGAAAGACCAGATCGCCGTCCTCCAGATCTGGCGGAACCAGTCGTACCCTCACCACTTCTCGGGCTGGTGCGCGTGCCGCACACACGGCGAGGACCACAGCCGCAATGGCGAACCCCGCGATCAGTGACGGCCGCAAGGCGCCTACTTGCTTGGGACCAGCTTCCAATTGCCGGCTTCTTTCACAAGCTTGACGGATTCTCGTTTAGCGGCACACTGTCCTTTATACGATACGGACACCGTCCCGGATCGAATCTCGCCCTCCCCTTGCAACTGCACTTCGATCTCCTTGATTCCGCCGCACTGCTGAACGCGTTGAGACTCCGAGGCTAACCCAGCCGAGAGCTTCTGGCTTCCCATCATCCCAGCCACCTGCGAAGACAAATAGCCCTGCGCCTCAGTGATCTCTCCCTTTGCCACGGCTCTATAGAAGCGCTCCACGACTGACTCTGGCGAGCGGCCACATCCACTCATGACTAGCAGGAGCGGAAATAGGAGAAGCATCTTCGCCACCGAGTGTCGGCCCGTTCCTGTCATCATCATGCTTACACCTCGCTACTTGCGCGCACTACTACAGGCTGGTCCAGTCCCGGAACCAAGCCGACCCCGCTGGACTCTGAAATTCAGCGCTGTTGTGACCTGCGTGGCGTTTCCAGGACCAGCGAAGGCCGTGGTTCTAACCTGAATGGGTTCTTCGGGCCAGCGATTACTGGAGAACAGCGCGGCGCCATTCTCTCAGGCTTCAGCCGGTCCGAGAAACGCCACGCAGCGCAGGCTCTTGCCCAGATGCTGCCTACTTTACCCTGTGGAACTCGACAACGTTTTGAGGGGGCGTGTAGTAGTTTCCTTGGCCCCACGTTACTGAGAACGTATCTGACCCCAGTGCAGCCACTGGGAGCCTCAGTGCTGTTAGGGCGTACTGGCCAGGGACCATTCCTCCGGTGGACAACTTGAGGACGGTCTTCCCGGAATCGGTGTCCAGCATCCAGAAGACGGTGTAGGTCCGCCCGCCCTGGGTTATCGAGAAGCCATCGTAGTAGCCGCCGCCTTCACCGGCGGGTCCACGTGGGGCATTGCGTTTGGCAATGCTCAGGTGAATAGGTTCAGGCGCGTTGGCCTGCCATTCTCCAACAAGTGTGTCTTCAGCTGATGAGCAGGCAGCAGTCAGGGCGCAAAGCGCCACAAGCGTAGTCGCCAAGACGAGTTTCATGCGGGGACTCCTAATTCGGATTTTCCATTCTTCTCCGTCCCAGTCGTCACCCTTATACACGAAGCGCCCGCCTGCGTGGGACGGATGTGTTCGTGGCTCGTTCGCACCGGGTGTCCCATCGGTCCGCTTCCTTGAAAGAAACACCCGTCGATATCCTCGGAGGTCCGCAAGCTGCCCCTCCGACGGGCGCCCGCGACGTCAGCGAACTGCCGCCGCCACGAACCCGACGTTCGGTGTCGGCGCTCACAGCGCGAGTAGGCCTGACCGGTGAGCGACGCTATCCGCCGCAGACGCACCTTCGTAGTGGCCCGAGAATGTCGGCCCCCCTCACCACTTCGGCCGCTGCGTCAGGTCTGGGACCGGCAGCCGCTCTGCACCCATCTTGTGTCACAGGCGGTGGCCCCTTCTGCTCCAGTTGCCGGCGCTAGAATCTCAGAACTTGCTCAAGTGCTCCGGATCCGATGAGATCAACGGGAAGGAGGTAAGGATGTAACACCTCGGCATCTCGGCAGAGGTCTAAACCGGAACGTCGGTATGCACGGAGCACAAGTTCCGTGCAGTAGAGCCGGTTCGGGGTCTTCAAATCGAAATGCCCGTCAAAAGGCACCCCTTCGCGGGCGTAAGACTTCGCCGCAGCGCACACACTGCCCGTCAACCGTTCGTCGCCTTCTCGGACGCGGTACAGCGCGCCTCCAGACACTTGCGCTGGCGCAAGAACCACCTCCCACCGTTGTCGAACGACTCTTCCCGCCGAAGGATCCGCGTGGATAACATACGCCTCGCCATTCTCAATGTCGACAATCCCGACGTGCGAGTAGTCAGCGCTGTGAGACTGCACGAGTCGCACAATGCGGCTACGAAGTGATCGCCCGTCGAGAAACACGATGTCACCGGAACGCCAGGACTCGATGTGAGGGTTTCCAGGTTTCCCACTGACACCGGCCGCCAAGAGCACGCCTGTCAGCAGAAAAACCACGGAGAGGGCCGAGGACGCCCACCATCCGCATCGCTCACAGCTAGTCGTTCTTCTGAGCCTGACCATTGCGCTCGATCGCCAGCCCTAACGCCCCAAGGGCGACAATGGACACGAACCATACGCCGATCGCTGTGCCAGACAAGTCTTGGCTGCCCAAGATGTCAGAGATGTGGGAAATGTAGTCACCGAGCGACATCTTCGCTCGCAGCGCCCCAGGCTGGAAGAAGTAGCTCAAGGGATACCCAAGAACTAAGCCAATCACTGCGCCCATCTTCATGTTCATTAGTCCCACCTCACTGCTTTCGGATTAACGGCCGTGCGCATTCGTAACGCCTGCGCCTAGCCCCGACCCCCTCTAGCCCGTCCACACGCTGGACAGAATGCCGCCGAATCCGAAAGCTGCCGCCCGCAGGCCTCGCAGAATCGAATTCCTGACGCGACTTCCTGCACAGCAGCCGCTCTGCCTACTCCTGTCGCCCTTGCGACACCTACATCACTCGAAGCGCGTTCTCCGCGAATCTTGCCTACTACAGCACCAACGATGGCGCCAACTGCGGCAACTATCACAACCTGATTGAATGACTGCTCAGCGGTAGACCGCAAAATCAAGTCAAGCCCGTTCAGGTCCGCTCCCCTCGTCAGGACCATTCCAATTGGCAACTGTCCGAGCAGCGGCACCGCTGGCCTGGTGATGATGCCGACCACTAGTCCGACAAAGAGTCCGAAGAGTCCCCAGCCCACGATAGAAG
>JAKFYA010000424.1 GCA_021731095.1 Acidobacteriota bacterium
TGGATGTGGGTGGCGCCACCCAGTGGGCCATGTCACGGGTGGTCCCGCGTCAGGAGATGCTGACGCGCATTGCCGCGCAGCTGGGGCCGGTGACGGCGATTGCAGAGGCGAGTTCGGCGCCAGCCGATCGATTCCGTCTCGAGGACGGCACCGTCTTCGGCATCATCTCGTCCACCACCGAACCGTTCTGTCACGCGTGCGATCGCAGCCGGCTGACGGCGGACGGCCTCTGGTATCTCTGCCTCTACGCCGCGCGCGGCACGGACCTGCGCGGCCCGCTCCGCCAGGGCGCCTCCGTTGACGACCTCCGTGGCCTCATCAGCGCGCACTGGACTGCCCGTCGCGACCGTGGAGCCGAGACCCGGCTGGACCTGCGCGAGCGGGCCATCATCCCGGTGGCCTCACTCAAGCGCGACCCGCACCTCGAGATGCACACGCGCGGCGGGTAACCGCGCCGTTACGTGCCTGGCTCGAAGGTGAGCGCCACGCCGTTCATGCAGTAGCGCAGCCCGGTCGGCGCCGGTCCATCTTCGAACACATGCCCGAGATGCCCACCACACTGGGCGCAGTGCACTTCGGTGCGTGTCATCCCGAAGGATCGGTCCGCGCTCTCCTCCACACTGTCCGCCAGTGGCCTGAAGAAGCTGGGCCAGCCACACCCACTCTCGAACTTCGTCTCCGCCTCGAACAGGACGTGCCCGCATCCGGCGCACGCGAATGAACCGGGCCGGTGTTCCGCATTCAGCGGACTCGAGTGCGGACGCTCGGTTCCATGTCCCCGCAGCACGTGGTACTGCTCGGGCGTCAGCGCCGCACGCCACTCGTCATCGGCCTTCGTCACCGGAAATTCCGTGTTGTTGCTCACCTGCATCCCCCTGCTATCCCAGTTGCCGCCCGTGGGTGTTCAGCCAGCGCCGCGCATGGGCATAGCCCGGGCAGGCCTCGGCCACCAGCGCCCAGTACGCCGGCGAATGATTTGGCTGACGCAGATGCATCAGCTCGTGGATGAGCACGTAGTCCTGGACCTCCGCTGGCATCCTGAGCAGACGCCAGTTGAGGCTGATGTGCCCATCGGGACCGCATGAGCCCCATCGTGAGCGCTGATTGCGGATGCTCACCCTGGTCACGGTCAATCCGAACTGCGCGGCAAAGGCCAGCAGTCGCGGCGTGAAGGTGGCTCGCGCTTCTTCACGAAGGCGCCGCTGTTCGGCTGGCGCCATGGGGGTGGGACGCGGGCGCGCCCGCTGCTCGGCCACCCACCCGGCATGGCGTCGCACGAACGCCTCGGCCTCGCGGCGGGAGCCGCCGCGTGGAATCGTGACACGGACACGCCCCTCGAGATCGAAGCGCATCACGTAGCGTCGCGCGCGATGGTGCCGGACGAAGTACACCTCCTCGGGAGGCAGGACGGGGACTGGCGGCGGCACGACCGCCGGCGTTCCGGATCCGACCTCAGGCGTGGCGGTCGGCGTACCTACCCGGCGGCCACGCGGCCGTCGGAGCCGCGCACCGAGGTCGGCCAGATCAAAGGGCAGTCCGAACTGGATCATGCGGGCGGTTCCACCACCGTGATGAGCACCGACAGGTCATCCTCTCCCCGCTCGTCATCGAGGAGCTGCGTGATGTGTTCGCGCACCACCTGCCCTGCCGGCAGGGCCACCCCCGCCTCTGCCGCAGCGGCGAACACAATGCCCAGGTCCTTGCGGTACAGCCGTGTGGCAATGCCTCCGACGAAGTCACGCGACACCATGCGGGCGCCGAACCGCTCCAGCACGCGGCTCGAGGCCACGCCGCACAGCATGACCTGCCGCGCCTGCTCGGGATCCACGCCGCTCCTGGCGGCCAGGGCCAGCGCCTCGGCCGCCCCCTCCGCGGTGATGAGCAGCAGCAACTGGTGGCAGGCCTTGGTGGACTGCCCGGCGCCATGCGGGCCGAGATGGAAGAGATTGGCGCCGAAGAGCGCCATGACCGGGCGGACCCGCTCGTAGACGTCAGCCGGACCGCCACACATGATGGTGAGCGCGCCACGCTCGGCGCCGTCAGGACCGCCAGAGACGGGGGCATCCAGAATGTCGACGCCGTGCGGGGTCAGACGGGCCGGGAATGCCCGCGCCGCCGCCGGATCGATGGTGCTCATGTCGACAATCAGCAGGCCGGGATGCGCGCCTTCGGCCACGCCGCCCGGTCCGAAGAGCACGGCCTCTACGTCTGCGGTTCCCGTGACCATGGTGAACACCAGGTCGCTCGCGGCTGCGACCTGGGCGGGTGAACTGAGCCGCTCGGCACCGAGGGCCACCAGCGGGACGGCGGCCTCGACCCGGCGCGAGAACAGGGCCACCTGATGCCCGCCTGCCAGCAGATGCCGCACGATGGGGCTGCCCATGGCGCCGATGCCGATGAATCCGATGCGCATTGTTGCCAATTATCCCCAACCACCGGGCGCGAGGCCCAGCGATCTCTTATGGTAGGATTCCGTCAGGCTCTATACATTAGCGGAGGAAATTCGAATGCGTTCCTATGCGAAGCAGGTCAATCCGGCCTGGTGGAAGGTTGCCGTTGCAGGTCTGGTGAGCGTGGTGATTGGCTCCTCCACCCTGGCGGTACGTGCTGAGCAGGCCAAGACCACGAAAGATGCGGTCTACAGCGACGCGCAGGCCAAGCGCGGCGAGGAACTCTATGCGGCACAGTGCTCGTCGTGCCACGCCGCGGACCTGAGCGGTGGCGGTGCCCCGGCCCTGGCCGGTGCCGACTTCCTCGGCTTCTGGGACAAGACCCCGGCTGCCGATCTCGTCGAGAAGATCCAGTCGTCCATGCCGGCGAACTCGCCCGGCAGCCTCACGCGTGCGCAGGCGGCCGACATCACGGCGTACATGTTCAAGGCCAACAAGTTCCCGGCGGGCGCCGCGGACCTGTCGGCGGATGCTGCGGCCCTCAAGGCCATCAACATCGCCAAGTAAGGATCTCGTCCGTAGAGGGGGCCGCTCACCTTCGGGTGCGCGGCCCTTTCTATTTCGGGGCCCGCATGACCATCTGCCTCACCCTCTCCCCCGTCGCTCCCGACGCAGCCACCATTGCGCGGGCCGCGACGTGCCTGCGCGACGGTGGCCTGGTGGCCTTTCCCACAGAAACGGTCTATGGCCTCGGCGCCCACGCGTGTGATGCCGTGGCCGTCCGGCGCATCTTCGAGGCCAAAGGCCGCCCGGCGTCAGACCCGCTGATCGTCCATGTGGCGGACGTGGCGCAGCTCGGTGCCGTGGCCAGCCACTGCCCTCCGGAGGTCGCACGGCTCGCTGAGCGGTTCTGGCCGGGCCCCCTTACGCTGGTCCTGCCGAAAGGTCCCAGCATCCCGGACGACGTCACAGCAGGCGGTCCCACCGTGGCGGTGCGCATCCCGGCACACCTGGTCGCCCAGGCGTTGCTCCGCGCGGCCGGCGTGCCTGTGGCCGCCCCCAGCGCCAACCTGTTCTCGCGGCCCAGCCCGACCTGTGCCGGGCATGTGCTGCACGACCTTGATGGCCGCATCGACATGGTGCTCGATGGCGGGGACGCCTCCGTCGGTGTCGAGTCGACGGTGCTGGACCTGACCACGACGCCGCCCTGCGTGCTGCGACCGGGTGCGGTCACTCTGGAGATGTTGCGCGAGGTCCTGCCAGCGGTGGTCCCCCGTCTCGCGACGGCCAGCGACGCGCCGCTGCCATCCCCGGGTCTGCTCGACAGGCACTACTCACCGCGCGCGCCCCTGTCCCTGTATCAGGGCCTGGCGCCGACGCGTCGTGCCGCCATGCTGCGCGATGCGGTCCGGCTGTCGACGGGCGGCATGCGCCTCGCCATTCTGGCGCCCGCGGCCGAGCTGGCAGCCTTCGATGCGGCAGGCGCCACGCGAGTGGTGCCGCTCGGCCCCGAACAGGGGCTCGCCGTCATGGCAGCCGCGCTGTATGCCGCCCTCCGCGCGGCAGACAGCCCGGAGATTGATGCGATTCTGGCGGCTGGGCTGGAGGAGACGGGCGGGTTGGCCGACGCCATTCGTGACCGGCTCCGAAGGGCGGCGGCCGGTCGCGTGCTCACCTGCGACAGCTAGTCCGGCAACAGGAGCCGTCTGGCGGCAGTACTGCGCCGGGCGCGGACAATCAGCGACACCACCTCCCCATAGCTGTCCACACCGGACTCGACGCGGTTGGCCTTCAGGTACTGGTCGTACATCAGCCAGCTCACCAGCCGCAGGCGCGGCAGTTCGCCCCGCCTCAGCCGCGCGGCAATCGCGTCAAGGTCGGCGCGCGGTCCGGCCTGCAGGCGTGCCTGCAGCGCAGCCCTCCGGACCGGCGGCAGTTCCGCCACGACCTGCCAGTACAGCGCCAGCCACCCGCTGTACTGCGCCAGCGGATCACCACGCAGACACGTCAGCCAGCCGACGAAACTGGCCTCGGCTTCGACGGCATACCCGGCCAGATGTGCCCACTCGTGGGCCGCGACAAAGGGGCGCTCAACCGCCAGCAGGTCCGGGTTCACCAGTACCTCAAGCCCGAACGGACTGGTCATGGCATCAACGCCGTTCCACCGGAACACCTGCCCGAACAGCGAGCCCTTCAACCGCGCCGGCACGGCTGGCCTCGCCTGACCCAGTTGTCGCTGGATCGTTCCTGCCGCGGGTGCCAGCGCCACCACCATCTCGGCCTCCCCTGCCTGCCGGCCAAAGGCCGTTGCGGCGCCGTGGAGGCTGTTCAACTGGCCCGCGGCGTCCTCCCCCAGGCGCACGACCTCGTCGGTGGTCACCGGCGCAGCGTCGAGCGCCAGCCGCACCGACATCGGCAGGCGCTGGTAGTTCAGTCCCCAACTGCCCATGAACACCAGATACAGGCAGGCCGCGCCCGTGGCCGTGGAGGCGAGCGCCCGGCCACTGGAAACCAGACGGCGGCCAGGTATCCGGAGAGCCTGCCACCACAGACGGCCCAGCCAGACGAGAGCCGCAGCCACCAGCAGGTCGAGCCACGGAAGCGGCAGCAGATTCGAGACCGCCGTCAGTCCGCGCTGCCAGTGTGGATAGAAACCGGTGGCAAACCACCGTTCCACCCAGGCGGGGGACCAGGCCGCGAACGCGGTGCCAAGCGCACCGGCGATGACGCCGGCCTGAACCAGGTTTCTCGTCTCCATGAGTCCTCTTTAGAGAGACAGTAGATGACTTAAGATGACACTCGTACGCATATGTTTGGACAGATGTCTGCCAGCGTGAACGTGCCGTGCCCACAGTGCCAGGGCATGCCCACCCGTGTCACCTACCGATATCTGGGTGCGGTCGCCCTGAGATGTGTGCGCTGCCAGCATGAATGGTCTGTACAATGGCCCGACTATCCGGAACTCAGGCCCCTGTTTTCCGACAAGCCCGGCCCGTCCTGATCGGACGCGCCCCTTGTCGGGTGTCCCCTTCGACGCATGACATATCACTCCCGTTGGCACGCGTGCGCGCTGCTGTTCATTGGTCTGCTGCCATCCATCGCCACCGCCGGACAGCAGCCCTCGTCACGTCCATCCGGAACGCCGGTCATTGTGGCCGGACTCCCGATTACGGGTCCACCTCCGCCCGTCGCACCAGCAACGGTGTCACGCGACGCCGAAGGCCGCGCCACGCTGCGGGCCATCCGCCTGAGCGAGCCGCTCAAGCTTGACGGCAAGCTGGACGAGCCGCTCTACGCCGAGCCCTCGATCAGCGACTTCACCCAGATGGAGCCCAAGCCAGGCGCGCCAGCCACCGAGCGCACGGAAGTCTGGCTGGCCTTCGATCAGAAGTACCTGTACCTCACGGTGAAGTGCTGGGATTCGCAGCCCGAGTCGCGCTGGGTGCTCGACGAAATGCGGCGCGACAGCAGCAACATCCCGCGCAACGAGAACGTCGCGTTCTTCTTCGACACCTTCTACGACAAGCGGAGCGCGGTGTTGTTCGAGGCCACGCCGCTGGGTGCCATCTATGACGCACAGGCCCAGAACCTCCGGCCCGGAGGCGCCGACTGGAATCCCATCTGGATTGCCAGGCCCGGGCGGTTCGAGGGTGGCTGGACCCTGGAAATGGCCATCCCGTTCAAGTCGCTCCGGTACAGACCCGGGACCGAGCAGGTCTGGGGCTTCAACCTGCGCAGGACCGTGCGCTGGAAGAACGAAAACTCCTTCATCACACGCCTGCCTCTCATCGCCGGCTTCTCGGGCGACGCCGCCATCTTCCAGGTGGCCAACGGTGCCACCGTCGTCGGCATCCAGGCCCCTGAGGGCAGCAAGAACATCGAAATCAAACCGTATGTCGTCGGCAGTACCACCACGGACCGCACCTCACGTCCCCCGCGTGAGAACGATGGCAACGGGGACTTCGGCGTCGACTTCAAGTACGGCCTCACGCCGAACCTGACCACGGACTTCACCTACAACACGGACTTCGCCCAGGTCGAGGTGGACGCCCAGCAGGTGAACCTGACGCGGTTCAGTCTGTTCTTCCCGGAGAAGCGCGACTTCTTCCTGGAAGGCCAGAGCATCTTCGACTTCGGCGGCGCCTCCTCTGGCGGCGCCTCGGCCGGTGGTACCACGCCGCTCCTGTTCTTCAGCCGCAGCATTGGTCTGAACCAGGGGCGCCCCACACCCATTCAGGGAGGCGGCCGCCTGACGGGCCGGGCCGGCAAGTTCACATTGGGGCTGCTCGATGTGCGCGCAGACAAGGACCCCATCGGCAACAACCCGGCGACCAACTTCACCACCGTGCGCGTGCGGCGCGACATCCTGAATCGCAGCAGTGTCGGCATGCTCTTCACGGATCGTTCCGCACTGAGCGGCCTTGCGGGTCACGGACGCACCTACGGCATCGACAGCAACTTCAACCTGAAGAACTTCGTCACCATCAATGCCTATGCGGCCAGGACCGATACGCCGACGGTCGAAGACAACGACACCAGCTATCGCGTGCAGGCCAGCTACAACAAGGATCGGTACGGCCTGGAGTTCGACCGCCTGTCGGTGGGCGACAACTTCAACCCTGCCGTCGGCTTCGTCCAGCGCGACAACTTCGAACGCACGTATCTGCTGGGCCGCTTCAGCCCGCGGCCGAAGAACAACACGCGCATTCGCAAGTACACCTACCAGGGCATCTACGACCGGTTCGACAATGCGAGCGGCAACTTCCTCGAATCGCGTCCGGCAAGCGGCCTCTTCAGCGTCGAGCTGCAGAACACCGACAAGCTCACCGTGCAATACAAGGACGACTACGAACGACTGTCTCGCCCCTTCGCCATTGCGCGCGGCGTCACCATCCCGGTGGGCGCGTACCCGTTCCGGAGCGTGCAGGGACAACTGCTCCTGGGCAACCAGCGCAAGGCATCTGGCACGGTCACGGTCGAACGGGGCTCGTTCTACACCGGCACGAAGACCACGCTGAACATCACCAATGCCAGGACGCAGTTCTCGCCACGCATCTCGGTGGAGCCCTCGCTCTCGATGAACTGGATCGACCTGGTGCAGGGCACGTTCACCAACACGGTGGTCTCGACGCGCGCCACCTTCACCGTGCAGCCGCGCATGTTCGTGAGCGGCATCCTGCAGTACGCCTCGGCCACCACGTCCCTTGGCTCGAACATCCGCTTCAGGTGGGAGTACCAGCCGGGCAGCGAACTGTTCGTGGTCTATACCGACGAACTGGACACCACGGGCAAGGGCTCGACCCTGCGCAATCGCGCGTTCGTGGTGAAGGCCACGCGCCTCGTCCGCTTCTGAACGACAACGCCCGTCCCAACCGGGACGGGCGACAGGCCGTACAGACGAACGGCCTCGCTGGGGGCGAGGCCGTGACGTGCTGAAAAAATGGTCGGGATGACAGGATTCGAACCTGCGACCCCTTGACCCCCAGTCAAGTGCGCTACCAGGCTGCGCTACATCCCGATTGTCTGCCCTGCTCTCCGGCTGCCCCGCGCAGGGCGGCGGCCGGCGGCCGGCTGCAGTTCAAAGCCGGCCCTGTCTCCATCCAGCAGTCGCAACAGCGACCGCAACCCGTCACGCACCCCGTCAATGCAGGCTTTCGTGTCGGCACCGAGGACTTCCACTGGCGCCACAGGCGCCTCCGGTTCGTCCGGATCCACCGTCGGCTCCATCGGCGGCAACTGCTCCAGCCGCCTCCGCGCACCCGCCAGCGTCAGGCCTTCGCCAAACACGAGCTGCTTGATGCGCAGCACCTGATCGACATCGGACTGACGGTAGGACTTCTGGCCGTCCGGTGTCTTCTGGATGCCGATGCCGGGGAACTCTTTCTCCCAGG
>JAKFYA010000428.1 GCA_021731095.1 Acidobacteriota bacterium
AGGTATGGGAGGAAGAGCCCCTACCGCCAATCCTGGCGCCAAAGGGTGTTACTGGGCAGTATGGCGGAGGCTTCCTTGCGGCCGCATTACTTGCGGCGTCCGGAACGGACTTTGGTGCGACAGCGGGGTTTTCGGAGCCAGATCCTGATTTGGGGGTCATACCGCACCGAGGTGGGGCCTTGCCACGGGCTGATTGCACACTGGTGACGAGCGTGTCTTCAGGGGGACCCGCTTCCTGGCTGCTTTTGGAGGGGATGTAATGCATTGCGCGGTTGCAATTCCGGCGTACGAAGCCGTCCATTCGATCCAGGCGGTCGTTCAGCGAGCGCGTGCCGTGCTCGCGGATGTGTTGGTCATTGATGACGGCTCGCACGATGGAACGGCTGAGGCCGCTAGAGCAGCTGGCGCCGACGTTCATGTCTTCCCGGTTAATCGTGGCAAGGGCGCGGCGCTTGGTGCGGCCTTTGAGATCCTGTTCTCGCGGGGTTTTACCGCCGTGGTAACCGTGGACGCTGACGGGCAACACCTCCCAGAAGAGATCCCCCGGTTGCTGGCTTCCGCTTCTGACGCCGACCTCGTTCTAGGGACAAGAGACCATCTCTTCGCCGAGATGGGAACCGTCCGGCGTCTAAGCAATTGCCTTTCATCTGGTGCCATATCCTGGGCCGCGGGTCAGAATTTTTCGGATGTACAGACAGGATTCCGCCTCTACACTCGCCGTCTCATCGAGCAGACCGGATTCCCAGAGTCTGGCTTCGAGGCCGAAAGTGCAGTCGTCGTCCGCGCTGTGCGCCATGGCATGCGTGTAGCGGTGACGCCCATCCGTTTGGGAAACGCGGACGGCCGTGGCACTAGCCACTATCGACCGGTGACGGACAGTGTTCGTATCGCGGCCGGAGTATTGCGTGCTCGGTTCTGGGACGCGAGATGAGCGTCGCGCTTGTGATCGGGGGGAGTCGTGGAATCGGCCGTGCTGCCGTGGAGGCGCTACTGGCCGACATGTGGACCGTTGCGTTTACGTATCGGAGCGACGAAAGGGCGGCGCGCGCGGTCGAGAGGGCATCAGCGGGTCGAGCCTATGGATTCCCACTTGACCTCCGGGACCATGACCAGCCTGGTCATCTCGTGGCAGAGATTGAGCGGTCCATTGGGCCGGTTGAGGCGCTTCTGAATAACGCCGGTGTTGAATACACGTCTCTTCTCGCGATGACGCCGGATCCGGATTGGGATCGGGTTATGGACGTAAATGCTTCAGGCGTCTTTCGCTGTTGTCGGGCAGTGCTGCCGCAGATGTTGCACCGGAGGCGTGGCAGCATCGTCAGCGTTTCATCTCTTTCGGCCTTGTTCGGAGTTGCGGGACAGACGGCGTACGCGGCATCCAAGGCCGCCGTATTGGGGATGACCCGCGCACTCGCGCGTGAGGTCGGCAAGCGTGGTATTCGAGTCAATGCCGTTGTGCCGGGATTCGTGCCGACTGACATGACGGATTCTCTCCCTGGAGAGGTTGTCCGCGCTTTGCGGTCTCGAGAGTGCCTTGCTCGTGGCACATCTGCAGCCGATGTCGCAAATCTGGCTGCGTTCCTCCTCTCGGATCGATCTGCCGCCATTACGGGCCAGGCATTCGTCATCGATTCGGGTGCCTCGGTCTAACTGTGCGGGCGACGCCACATCAGCACGCTCCGGCGCTCGGGGTCACGCATCGTCTCCTAGGTCCCTTCCATGTGACGGGAATCTTCTGGTACCGCTTCGCTTTCTGGGGCTTTACCCGTCCGCCTTCTTGGACTGAGTGGTTGAGTGTCACTTGTTCGGCAACATTGTTCTTTGTTGCCCTCAGCGGCATTCGCGATGCTCTTTCGTCCAATCTTGAGCCTGTCCTTGGGCGTGCTGGCTACTTGGAGCGGTGGCGCCGTTCGTACCTAAGCATGTGGGCGTTCGCGTGGTGCTTCGCCGAACGCTATCGGCGCCTCTCTGATCCGGGCCGATTCCATTCTGTGATCGACGGGGCAGACAATTGGCAGCGGGTGATGGAGTCTCCCACGGGAGTGGTTGTTGTTACGGCTCACATCGGTCCATGGGAGAATGCGGCCCAGGTCGGAGCCTTGGCGTCGCAGCGGCGTATCCATGTCGTTCGTGAGAAGGAGATCGATGCAAGGGCGCAGGAGTTCATACGCGGGATACTCGAGCGGTTTGGAGATAATTGCATCACGCACTTCAGTGGAGATGATCCCACGCTGTCCTTCGAGCTTGTTGATGCTCTTCGTCGGGGCGATATCGTGGCGCTCCAAGGAGATCGGCCTAGATCAGGCGGACGAACGGTTACCGCTCACCTCTTCGGGCGACTGATGCCATTGCCGATTGGGCCTGCCGCGCTAGCACGTGCCGCCGATGTGCCAATCGTCCCGGTCTTCAACTTCCGAGAAGGTAGGTTCCTGACGCGAGCGGTGGTGCGGCAGCCATTTCGGGTTTCGACTACGGCTGACCGAGAGGCCGACATTGCCGATGCTGTTCATCGCCTCGCTGCGGAGATCGAGTGGGCGATCCGCCAATACCCTCATCAATGGTTCTGCTTCCGAAAGCTCTGGTCCTGAAGACGCAGAGAATTCTACCGAGTCCTGAGTGAGGGTATTTCTAGTTCACGACGAGCGGCGTGAGCGTCCAGCGCGAATAGTTCGTCGGGGACGGCGCGCTCCTGCATTTCCACGATCTCTACCTCGGTCAGCGCGCCCTTGTGTAGGAGGTCGTTCACGACCACTCGCTTAGCGTAGACGGGGCTGGTGTCACTCCACTCGAGGAACTGCACTACGGTTGCATCTTTTCCGCTTCTGAGGCGGTAGGTTGCGCTAACGGGCCGCTGGGATGCCTCGCGGATGACATAGTGCACTTGTGGGAAGAGCACTCCCTCATCGGCTTTGGCGCGGAGATCGAGGGCGACAAGAGCGCCATCGGGATCCGGTTCTCGAGAGAAGTGTTCCACTCGGTAGGCCAGCGCAAGGCGAAGGCCGAGCACCTCATCGAGGGTTGCGCCGCCATACAGTCGATAAGACGGATTGAGCTGTACTGGCTGCTTCGCACTCGGAGTCAGGAGCCAAAGTCGCCCTCCAAGTCGAACCAGGTACTTGCCGCGTTCCTTGGAATCCAGGAATCTGATCAGCGTCTTCGTGGCTCCGGAACGCCAGACCTCGATTTCGTGCCGATCGCCTCGAGGTAACGACCTGAGAACCAGCCGAGCCATGAATGACGACGGAGCAAATGCGCCAATGTCACTCTGACGCAACAACTCGTCAGGGTTCAGGGCTAAGGCCGATGCGAAAACCATCGCGGCTACGAAGGGCGATCGGAGAAGAGCGCCTAGCATCGCATCATTCTATACGTGCCCAAGCGCGTCGACGATGTGCAGGCGGAAGACCCTCAGTATGGGGGGAAACGCAGCCACCAGCAGAATGGTGGTCATGAACACCGAAATCCACAGAAAATCAGATGGCGTAACTGCGAGCGCGAGGACCATCGGATCAACAGCAGACGGTGGGGGCGGCATCTCGACCTTCAGGAAGTTGATCAACGTTACGAGGGCCATCCCGACCGCGCTGCCAGTAATGCCCCCAAAAAGCGCAAGCCACAGCGCCTCGAGGATCAGCAGTCGCGCTAGTTGCGTTCGGCTTGTGCCCACGGCAAGCAGGGTGCCAAACTCTCTGACTCGCTCCAGGACCGACATGATCATCGTGTTTGAAGTCGACAAGGCGACGAGCACGGCTACGATGACTCCCAAGAACGCGAATATCCCAGAGTAGAGTCCGCGGACCTGTCCGTAAAATGGAGCGCGTGTTTCCCACGTAACGACCGAGATCGGTTCTGACCTGGTGGCGAAGGCCCTGCCTAGGTCTTTCTGCGCGCGGATTGTGGCGTCGTCACTGGCAAGGCTGACAATCAAGGAAGTTACGCGGTCAGTTCCTATCAATCGCTGGGCAGTGCCGACTCGGGTCTTGAGGATGTGGCCGTCCAGCTCCTGAAAGCCGGTCGTAAATACGCCATCGACGAGCATGTCGACAGCATTGAGCGAACCGTCGGACGTTACTGTCATAACAGCGATAGTGTCACCTGGCTCGGCACTCAGTGCGCGTGCGAGGCCTACACCCAGGAGCACTCGATCCTCGCGGCTCACGGAGTCATCCGTCGGCAGGTCTGTCCCGCGTCTCAACTTGGTCGTCATGCCCATGCGGCGCTCTCGGTCGGGCTCCACTGCTAGGCCGACGAATGAGGTGGACCGCTCGCCGTTGGTGGCGACGCCGGAAAACTCGATCACTGCACCGGCGGCCAAAACGTCCGGACGACTCTCGATGGTGGCGCGTGCGTCTTGCCAGTCGTTGAGGATGGGAGGGGAGCTGCTTCGGTCTGGCGCGGCGATGCCAGTGGCCTTGTCTGGTGCGGCGGTAACTTCGAGATGACCGAGGCCTCCGTGTATCACGGCATCGCGGAGCCCGTCAAAGGAGTAGCGGATGAAGCCGGTGGTGAGGAGTATCGCCACTGTGCCCACGCTCACAATTAGCACCGACAACAAGGTGCGGCGGCGGTTGCGAGCAAGATTTCTGAGTGCGATTAGCGCCAGCATCAGAGCGCGCCCCGACGCACATCATCGACGATCCGGCCGTCAGCCATACGTACGGCCCGTGGCGCTCGCGCGATGATCTCCGGATCATGGGTTGCAAAGACGAACGTAGTTCCACGCGACGCGTTTATGTCGAGCAGTAGCTGGACTATTGCTGCACCAGTCCGCGAATCGAGACTCGCCGTCGGCTCGTCAGCGAGCACGGCGACCGGCTGGTGAATCAAGGCCCGCGCCAAGGCTACTCGCTGGCGCTGGCCGCCTGAGAGGTGGTCTGGCCGATGATGCATCCGGTCGGCTAGGCCGACGGAGTGAAGGGCTTCTTCAACGCGTTGACGGCGCTCCCGCTTGGCCATCCCATCCAACCATAGTCCGTACTCGACGTTCTCGTAGGCTGAAAGAACGGGCACGAGATTGAAAGACTGGAAAACGAATCCGATCCTGCTACGCCTGATAAAGGTGCGTTCAGATTCACTGCATGCTGCCAGATCTTTGCCCGCAAAGAGTACTTCTCCACAGTCCGGCCGGTCGAGGCCACCCAACAAGTGCAGCAGCGTGCTCTTACCGCTGCCGGACGACCCGGCCAAGACCATGAACTCGCCTTGGGTTACAGTGAGGTCGATGCCTGCGAGGGCTTCGACAACGATTCGACCCTGAAGATAGTTCTTGGAGAGTCGACGTGTCTCAAAGGCTGGTGCGGAAGTGAGCATTGACGTCTACCGCGAGGCAGTGTGGATAGCGCGCCAGTGTGCGGGCTGCGGAAGCGGCCATCTGATACCGAGGTGAACCAGTATCGGTGCGGAAATCGTCGTCGACTGTCCTTCGCGACTCATGTCAGCCTCGCCTCGCCCAGCGTCAGGCCTTACTGTAAGTGCTGAGAACTGCTCGCAAGAAGTCTATACCGTTCGCTCGGATTGAGATCCGATAGATAGCCAAAGGGGGAGCCGAGCCCTCAAGCCTAGCCGTCACGAACATTGGCGTGTCGACGGGAAGGTCAGGGCATAGGAATGTGGCCTCTCGCACGCGAACGAGATAGCCGACTCGTGGGGCGGAAGACCCCGTCTCCACGGCTCGGTCGAGAGCCTCCAGGGCCGCGCCTGCTTGGGCACCTATTTCGAGGCCGAGAAAGCCAGGCGCCCGGTTACCGGTCACCAACGGGTGCTCTGCGGGGACTTGGCACACCGCCTCGATAGAGTCTCGGTCAGAATGCACGATGGCCGTCAGGAGGCGAGCCGTGCCGCGATGTGGCAGCCAATCCTGGCTGAACTCCTTGAACGTGTTGGTCATGGCTCCCCATTTGTCACGCGGAAGCCGATCAGGCCTGCAGCGACGGACTTTTCTTCGCAGCGAATCTCGAAGCGGGTGAGGCCCGCATGGCTGGCGTCGGTGAAAGCGATTTCGACTTTGTCGCCAGGCCGAACGGGGTGGCTCAGCCGCAGGTCCCAAAGGTCGCTAAGCGCAACGCTCGTACCCGCGCGCAGCGTGAGAGCGGCGACGGCTAGCGCGAGGATTGCCACTCCGGGAAGAATCGGTTCGCCATCAAAGTGGCCGTCGAAGCAGCGACTGGCCTCGGCCACTCTGAATGTGAGGGCCTCGGTAGGCGACCGGGGCGGCGCGGATAGCAATTCGAATCCGGCATGTGGAAATGGCGTAATCGACACCATGGAGTATAAGCTCCTTGACGAATCAGGAGTGAGTCGAACCAGAGTTCCTGGAGAGGGAATGAATTGACATGACGAGACTTCATCGAGTATTCGTGGCGTCAGTGGGAATCTTCATAGGAGGCAACGGGTTGGCTGGAGCTACGGATCGTCACCCGGCTCCCGTCAGGGTCTCGTGCGTTCCCTTGGCGGAGGGGCCGGACCTCAGGGGCAGGAGCGTGTCTGCAAAGGATGTCTGCGTTGGAGTCGCCGGGGAGGCCAAAGGGGTTCTCATTCGTGCTTCCACTGCGATCAATCCCGAAGATGCGGACGTGGTAATTGAAATCGCCCAACGGGAGCAGTCTCCGACAGACAAGGACCAGATCGCGGTTCACGTTGTCGTGAAGGCCGGGTTGCTGACACGCGGTTTTGAAGGCATTGATAATGACGGAGATTGGGATACCGCTGGAAAGAGGGCCGGTGAGAGAGCCAAGCGATGGATTCGGGACAACTACGACCAGATAGTGGATGCCTGCCGTGTATCCATCGTACGTTTCGACGGGAGTTCTGTTGTCGGAATTCTCAGGTTCTCAGGTCCTCAGCGATATGAAGTCTTCACCGAAGCTGGTGCAACAATGACGTTGTCGACGGCCGCAGTTAAGCAGATCGACTACGCGAGCGGTGGGCCGAGTGCGTGTCAATGTGCGGCAGTGTCACGACGCGTTCCATAGAGTCAGATATTCGGCCACAGTGTAGGCCTGTGGTTGCAGCAGCGAGCAGGTCCCTTGTGGCTAGTGACTAATTCTTCAATTGGCCCCAGTCAAGTAGTGGCAGGGAGCCCTGCGGCCTGATGGCAGAAGGATCTCAAATGCGCAGACTGACCTTAATCGTGATCGCAGTGGGACTCCTGTGCCCGACAGGGGCTCGTGCGGCGGACAAATTGGAGAACATCAGGCTGGTGTGGAAACCCACGACCACTCTGACTAAGCTTGGCGGAATTGACTCGACTGACATCGCCGAGGCTAAGATTCGGCTGGAGGCACTTACTGACTCTCGAAAGAGCCCTGAACTGATTGGCGAGAATCTGGAAGGAAAGCAGCCGCGTAAGGTGACCACGCAGGAGAGTGTGGCTGAGTTCGTGGCCGACAAGTTCGCCAGGTTGTTTTCTGACGCGGGGTTGGCACTGGTGGACCGCAATGAGGATATCGTGCTCGTAGGTGAGCTACAGAAGTTCTTCGTTGAGGAGACCGGTACCTACAACGGTGAGGTGCGCGTGAAGTTCTCGGCCAAAGATCGCTCCGGAAAAGAGGTCTGGGCCGGCGTCATTGTCGGAGGCGCCAGTGGGTGGGGCCGCTCCTATAAGGGAGAGAACTACTACGAGACGTTGAGTAATTCCATCATTGCCACGTCCGTCAATCTTTTTAAGAATGCAGGGTTGCGTCGTGCTTTGGGCGCCAAGTGAGTGACCAGCCACCCTCCGCGTCAACGTTGGGCCCTGGGCTGATCCGACTTCAGGAGGGACGTCTGAGCCGTTGCGCGCTTGGGTGACGCGGGTTCTTCTTGTTGACTCCTAATCTGCGTCAGCCCCCTGCGTTGTGTTCAGTCGTGAGAAGGCTCTGCATCCTGGTATGAAGTTGCGGGTAATGACGGCGCTTAGGCTGGGCATCTACTTTGGGGCGATGTTGTTGGTCTGCCTCTACTGTGAAGCGATCGGTCGCGTGTGGACGCTGTGGCTAGCCCCGGAGGGCTCTAAGGCCAGGGTGCGCAGGGCCAATCGCATCACGCGCCATTGGAACGTTGCTCTGACGGAGCTGACGCTGAGATTACTTGGCGCTCGTCTTGAGATCCGCGGTGAAGTCCCTGAAGGGCGATATGTGATCGTATCGAATCACCAGAGCACGGCGGACGTTGCGATCCTTCCTTGGGCACTTCGAGGTCTGAATCTGAAGTTCGTCGCAAAGGAACAACTCGGTCGTTGGATCCCGACTGTCTCGATGGCATTGACCCACT
>JAKFYA010000381.1 GCA_021731095.1 Acidobacteriota bacterium
ACCCGGGCACCAGCGGCAATCTGGCGGGCCAGCGTATTCGAACCAGCCAGATTCAGCGCCATGTGCTCGCCCGTTGCATGCTCGAATGCCGTAGCGACGCCGGTGAGCACGTCTGAAAGGCTGGAGGCTGCCGACACCACGACCTCGCCGCGCGCAGCGGTGGCCCCTGGCCCACAGAGGCACAGGCAACCGAGCAGGGCGGCAACAGCGGAGCGCATTGGTGTAATTTAGTATGATTCACCTCGTATTTCAGCGTGATTCTGTACCACAACAACGCGTGCATACCATGACACTCCTGACCGTCCGCGTCGCCGCAACCCGTCTCGGGGTGAGCTACTCCACGCTGAAGCAGTGGATCTACAAGGGCACGATCCGCACGGTGACCACCAGCGGGGGGCACCACCGCATTGCCGAGACCGAAGTGGATCGCCTGCTCGGCAAGAAGGGCGAGCTGCGCGGCACCAAGGCTTCGGCACGCACCGGCCCCTTGCTGGTGGCCATCAGTGGCCGGAATCAGTTGCGGGCGATTGTCGAGGAGGTTCGCGTGGAGGGCCTGCTCGCCCAGGTTCGCCTGCGCATAGGCGATGAGCGGTTGACCGCCATCATCACGCGCGATGCCGTGGACGAACTGAAGCTGAAGCGGGGGGACGAAGCCCTCGCCGTCATCAAGTCAACAGAGGTCATGGTGGCCAAGGCGGCCACGTAGCCACAGGTGATGAGCGGGCGACGGGATGACCGACGCGCTATTCCGCGAACGGCTGCTTTCCGAACGCGTGGATCCTGATCGTGTCGACGACATTCATCACGAACAGATTGTGGGCATGCTTGGCGAGGTCGTGGGCGCGATAGGCGGCGACGCTGGCGGCCCTCACTGGCCGCGGTCCCCGTTCAACCTCGTAGCCGAGCCGCGTGAGCGTGGCGCTGGCCACCCGCTCGAAGGTGTCGATCTGGTCGGGACTCATCTCCTGCTTCCACTTCTGGCTGTTGTCCCGGCGCACGTTGGCCGTCATCCGCCGCAGCGCCTCATCCGTCACGGTCTGTCCCAGAAATGCCAGCGCACGGCCGAGCACCGCTTCGGGGTCCGTGAGCAGGTCTTCATAGCGAAGCTGGTGCAGCAGTCCGCGGGCAGCCAGGTGGCCGACAATCGGCTGCGGCGCATTCTCCCGCGCCCACTGTTCCGCGCAGGAGAACACGTTGGCGGGTCCCCAGCTCTTCCGCATCAGCGACAGCGCCACGTCGCGCCCGTCTCGCGTGATGTACAGCATCCGTGACCGCGGAAACAGTTCATGGAGCACGCCGATCTGCCGGATGTAGTGCGGCGTCTTGTCGCCCCATGACGAGGTGGACTGCGCCCTCATGCAGGCCAGGCCGATGGCGTGCGTGATGCTCGCAAAGTCCCGCACGTCAAGGGTGTCATAGAGGCTGTCGGGATCGAGCGCCGGCTGGCGCTGGGCGATCGGCCTCTCCGCCAGAATGTCCCGCACGAGGGCCGTAAAGCCTCGCCGCAGCTGGAGGTCGCCATAGCGCGCCAGGCGCCCGTGGTACTTCGTGATGAAGTGGGTTTCGAAGGCCTCTCCCCACGGCGTGTCACGCAGGAGACCGGCAAGCAGTGTGGTGCCCGAGCGGGGGCTTCCCACGATGAACAGCGGCTGCAAGTCGAGTGACTGACGCTGCAACATGGCGACCTCTTCTCTGCGAGTCCCGTGTCAACGAGGGCACGGCGTGGCTCCGGGCGACCCTGCTCCGGACACCGAGAGTGGCAGAGCGTTGCGTCGGCACCGTGTTGGCGCGGGAACGGCCGTGTAACTTCGGCCGTCGTTCGGTTGGGCGCCAATCGGCCCGGTGCCAGGGAGACCGGCTTGCGCCGACGCCCCGCTTTTTGGTACGCTCAGGCCTTCATGGTTCTCGGCCTCCACCACGCGCATCGCCACCACCACGGCCATATGGCCGTCCGGCAGGTCTGCGCGCGTTGACGCTCTGAGAACCGCATCGGTTCAGCAACACGCAGCCCCGCCGGATCTCCGGGCGGGGTTTTTTGTTGTACGGGCCGCGGTGGCCCGCCCCTCGCCTGACGGACGGGACCCACGAGGAACGAGAGAAAGAGCGACATGGACTTCACCAAGCTCGACGGACTCATACCGGCAGTCGTCCAGGATCACCTCAGCGGCGAGGTGCTCATGGTCGGCTTCATGAACGCGGACGCCTGGGAGATCACGAAGACGACCGGCTTCGTCACCTTCTACAGCCGCACCCGCAATACGCTCTGGACCAAGGGCGAAACCTCGGGCAATCGTCTGGCGGTCAAGGAGATCCTCATCGACTGCGATGACGACACGGTGCTCGTGAAGGCGGAGCGTCAGGGCGACGGCAATGTCTGCCACACCGGCGAACGGACCTGCTTCTTCACGCGCGCGGAGGGCGTGACCACCCGATGAAACTCAAACTCGGTATCCCCAAGGGTTCGTTGCAGGACGCGACCATCGCGCTCTTCGCACGCGCCGGCTTCAACATCTACGTCAGCTCGCGCTCCTACTTCCCGTCCATCGACGACGTGGAGATCGAGTGCATGCTCATCCGCGCGCAGGAAATGGCGCGCTACGTCTCTGACGGCGTGCTGGACGCCGGCCTGACCGGCGCCGACTGGATCGCCGAGCACGAAGCGGGAGACGGCAGGACGGGCGTCGTCGAGTCGATTGCCGATCTGGTCTACGCCAAGCAGAGCTTCGGCAAGGTGCGGTGGGTGCTGGCCGCGCCCGAAGACTCGAACATCCACTCGGCGAAGGACCTCGAAGGCAAGACGGTCGCCACCGAACTGGTACGCGCCACCAAGGCCTACTTCGCGAAACAGAATGTGAACGTGAAGGTGGAGTTCTCCTGGGGCGCCACCGAGGTGAAGCCGCCGATGCTGGCTGACGCGATTGTCGAGGTGACCGAAACCGGCTCGTCACTCCGCGCCAACCGCCTGCGCATCATCGACACCCTGATGGAGTCGAACACCCAGTTCATCGCGAACAAGTCGGCGCTGGCCGACCCGTGGAAGAAGACCAAGCTGCAGAACATCGCGCTGCTGCTGAAGGCGGCCATTGAAGCCCAGGGCCGCGTCGGCATGATGCTGAACGTGAGGCGCGAGGATCTGCAGACGGTGCTGGGCCTGCTGCCGGCGCTGCAGCGCCCGACCATCTCCAACCTGAGCGACGAGGAGTGGGTGGCGGTGAATACGATTCTCGAAGAGAAGACCGTGCGCGACCTGATTCCCCGTCTGAAGGCCGCCGGCGCCCAGGGCATCGTCGAGTATCCGCTGAACAAGATCGTTCTCTGAGGTGGCCAACGTGCTGAAGATCGTTGAGGCCGGCAACCGCCGGGCGGTGATTGCGCTGCTGTCGGCGACACGGACGCGGGATGCGGCAACGGAGCGGCGTGTCGCGCAGATTGTGGCCGGCGTGCGCCTCGGCGGTGATGCCGCGCTGGCCCGCTACGCGAAGAAGCTCGACGGTGTGACCGGCGCTCTCGAGATCGGGGAGGACGAAATCCGGGCCGCCGCGGCGACGGTGCCGGCAGATATCCGCGCAGCTCTGAAGGTTGCCGCCCGGAACATCCGCAAGGTGGCGAAGCGGCAGGTGCCGAAAGGCTGGGTCGAGACCGTGGCGCCCGGCGTAACTGTCGAGAACCGGGTCACCCCGCTCGACCGTGTCGGCTGCTACGTGCCGGGCGGGCGCTATCCGCTGCCGTCGTCTCTGCTGATGACGGCCATTCCTGCGGCCGCCGCCGGCGTGACGGACATCGTCGTGGCGTGCCCACGGCCGGAACCGGTGGTGCTGGCCGCCGCGCTCGAGGCTGGCGTAACGCGCGTCTTCCGCATGGGCGGGGCGCATGCCGTGGCCGCCATGGCTTACGGCACGGAGTCGATTCCGCGCGTCGACAAGATCGTGGGACCGGGCAACCGCTGGGTGGCGGCTGCGAAGGCGCAGATTGCCGCCGATTGCGGCATCGACTTCTACGCGGGTCCGAGCGAGATCGTGATTGTCGCCAGCAGCGGCCCGGCCGGCTGGATTGCGGCCGACCTGATCGCGCAGGCCGAACATGATCCCGACGCACGCGCGGTGTTCATCACCACCAGCCGCAGCCTGGCCGAACGCGTAGCGAAGCTGGTTGACCAGCGCATGCCGGAGGACGGGCCGGCACGCGCCGCGCTCGCCGCACACGGCGGCATCATTCTCGCCACCGACACGAAGCAGGCGATTGCACTGGCCAACATCGCGGCCGCCGAGCACCTCGTGGTCGATAAGGAGTCGCTGGTGAAGGAGATGCGCTGCGCCGGCTCCATCTTCGTCGGCCCCTGGTCGGCGCAGGTGGCAGGCGACTACGCCATCGGCACCAACCACGTGCTCCCGACCGCCGGCACCGCGCGTGTGCGGGGCGGCCTGTCAGCCGCCGACTTCGTCCGGCAGGTCACCGTGCAGCGCCTCACCGAGGCCGGCCTGCGCCGCATTGGCCCGTCGGTCATCACGCTGGCGTCGGCCGAAGGCCTGTCGAGTCACGCCGACTCGATTGGCGTGCGCATGGGGGTGGCCGCCACCGGTCGAGGCACGAGGCGCGGCAAGTGACCGTGCAGGGCATTCCGAGCCCGGGCGACGGACTGCGGCTGCACCTGAACGAGAACACCGGCGGGTGTTCCGCCCAGGTGCTCGCCACCGTTCGCGCGCTGACGGCAGCGGACCTCGCCACCTACCCGGATTACCGCAAGGCCGTCACGGCCGTGGCCGGACACTACGGTGTGGACCCGGACTGGGTGCTGCTGACCAACGGGCTGGACGAGGGCATCTTTGTCGCAGCCATCGCGTGCTTTGCCAAGGCCCACGATCCGTCGCTCGAGGTCGTGATTCCGGTGCCGGCGTTCGATCCGTACCTCACGTCGAGCGCCGCGGTGGACGCGCGCGTCGTGAAGGTGCCGCCAGGCCCGAACTTCGCGTTTCCTCTCGACGCGGTGCTCGCGGCCATCAACGAGAAGACGCGGCTGGTGTTTCTGAACACGCCGAACAACCCGCACGGCGGCATCATTTCGCGCGACGCGCTGCGGCAGGTCATCGAACGGGCGGCACACGCCCTGGTGGTGGTCGATGAGGCCTATGTCGAGTTCGCCGATGGCAGCTTCCTCGACGAGTTGCCGAAGTACCGCAACGTCGTCATCGGTCGGACTTTTTCGAAGGCCTACGGTCTGGCCGGCATGCGCGTTGGGTGCCTCATCGGCCATCCGGACACACTGGAGCCGATTCGGGCGGTGACGCCCGTGCTGAACCTGAATATCGTGGCGACCGCAGCGGTGGAGGCAGCCGTGGCCGATACGGCCTTCCTGCCACGCTATGCCGCTGCCGTACGGGCCTCGCGCGAGAAGCTCTATGCCGCATGCGCGCGCCTGGGCCTGGAGTACTGGGAGAGCGCGGCCAACTTCGTGCTGGTACGCG
Organism: Acidobacteriota bacterium; assembly: GCA_021731095.1. Taxonomy (GTDB): domain Bacteria; phylum Acidobacteriota; class Vicinamibacteria; order Vicinamibacterales; family UBA2999; genus JAKFYA01. The sequence continues at coordinate 5,463 of JAKFYA010000381.1, forward strand.
TGGGTCCACGTGCACCGGAGGTGGTGGCCCTGCTGGCCGCCCGCGGCGTGCATGTGCGCGACCGCTCGCGCGATCCGTTCAGCCCTGGCTGTATTCGTGTGACGGCCGGCATCGAGGACCACACCGACCGTGCCATCGACGCCCTGGAGGCCGCCGTGGCCGCCGGCATCGCCACTCCGAAAGAGACGAGATGAGCGCAGCATCCCGAACGCCTTCTACGCGCACGCCATCCAGGAAGGCCGCCGTGAGCCGCCCCGCCACACGGACGCGGGCCACGAGCGCCACCCACCTGTCTGCGGACGGCTACCGGCGGTCCACCCCGCTGGCTCCTCTGCCGAAGCCGCCGCGGGGTGCGCGTCTGGCCACGTTCGACCGCCAGACCACGGAGACCCAGATTGCGGGCACCCTCGTTGTGGACGGCGGCGGACGCTACTGCGTCAGCACGGGCATCCGCTTTCTGGACCACATGCTGGAGCTGTTCACCCGCCACGGCGGGTTCGATCTGGAGCTCCGCGCCACCGGCGATCTGGATGTCGACCAGCATCACACGGTGGAAGACATCGGCATTGTGCTCGGGCAGGCCACGCTGGCCGCGCTGGGCGACCGGAAGGGCATCAACCGCGCCGGCTACTTCCTGATGCCGATGGACGAGACGCTTGGCCTCGCGGCCATCGACCTCAGCGGGCGGCCCCACGCCGCCGTGGACCTGCAGTTGACGGTGGAGCGGGTGGGTGACCTGCAGGCAGAACTCGTCCACGACTTCTTCGACGGCTTTGCCGCTGGCGCCCGAGCCAATGTGCACGTGAAGGTGCTCTACGGGCGGTCCAACCACCACCACATCGAGGCGGTGTTCAAGGCGTTTGCCCGTGCGCTGCGCGTGGCCTGCGCCAAGGATGCCCGGCTGGCCAAGATGCTGCCCAGCACGAAGGGACTGCTGTGATTGCCCTGGTCGATTATCGCGCTGGCAACCTGACCTCGGTCCGCAAGGCGCTGGCCGCTGTGGGCGCCCCCTTCTACACGCCAGAGACGCCCGAGGCGCTGGAGACGGCGGCCGCCGTCATCGTGCCGGGCGTGGGCCACTTCTCCTCCACCGCCAACCTCGACGAGTCGTGGCGTCTGGCCATCCTGGGACGCCTGCAGGCCGGCGCGCCGCTGCTGGGCATCTGCGTCGGCATGCAGTGGCTGTTCGAAGGGAGCGAGGAATCGCCTGACGTGCCTGGCCTCGGCCTGCTCGCGGGGCGGTGTGCGCGGCTCGCCGGAGACCCGGCACGGCAGATCAAGGTGCCGCACGTCGGCTGGAATGCCCTGGTGCCGCCGACCGGCACAACCTCACGCCTGTTGGCGGGTGTGCCGGAGGGGGCGCAGGTGTACTTCACCCACTCGTATGCCGCGCCGGTAACGGACGCCTGCGTGGCCGCCACGACGCATGGAGAAACCTTTGCCGCTGCGGTCGAGCGGGGCAAGGTCTTCGGGGTGCAGTTCCACCCGGAGAAGTCGAGCGACGTGGGCCTGCAGATTCTGCGCAATTTCCTTTCAGTCGTCGGAGCCTGACCATGCTGTCCAAGCGCATCATCGCGTGCCTCGATGTCCGTGACGGCCAGGTCGTCAAAGGCGTGCAGTTCCAGCAACTGCGCCACGCCGGCGACCCGGCCGAGCTGGCCGCCCGCTACAACGTGGAGGGCATCGACGAGGTGGTGGTGCTCGACATCACCGCCACCGTCGAAGACCGGCGCACGCTGGCAAAGACGGTACGGGCCGTGGCCGGCGAGATCTTTCTTCCGCTGGCCGTCGGCGGCGGCATCAAGTCCGAGGCCGACGCCGCAACCGTCATCGACGCCGGCGCCGACAAGGTGAGCATCAACAGCGCGGCCCTCCGGAACCCGGACCTCATCACCACCCTGGCCAACCGCTATGGCAGCCAGGCGGTGGTCGTGGCGATTGACGCCAAGCGGCACGATGACCGGTTTGCCGTCTACGCCCGCAGCGGCTCGATGGACTCGGCGCGGGACGCGGTGGAATGGGCGAAAGAGGCCGAATCCCGCGGTGCTGGCGAGATTCTGCTCACCTCGATGGACCGGGATGGCACCAAGGCCGGCTTCGACTGCCCGCTCACAGCGGCCGTCTCCTCGGCGGTCGACATTCCGGTCATCGCCTCGGGCGGCGCCGGTACGCTGGACCACTTCGTGGATGTGTTCACCACCGGCCGGGCCGATGCCGCGCTGGCCGCGTCGATCTTCCACTACGCCGAATCCAGCGTCACGGACCTCAAGCGCCACCTCCGCCAGCACGGAATTCCCGTCCGCCTCTAGCCGAACCTGTCGCCATTTGCGACATTTGGCATCCCTGAATCGCCGTATCATTTGGCGGGCCTCACGCCGAGGCCCTGTGGTGAAAGGGGGAGTAACCCGGTGACGATATCTTTCAAGCGTGCGACTGTTGCCGTAGCTGTGGGTGCGCTGGTGGCCCTGGTGGGGCTGCAGCAGGTTCGCGCAAAAGCTGGCGCTGCGGGTGCCAAGGACGCGGCCGCGAGGCCCGGCGTCAAGATGGTTCCGTACTTCGAATGGGACGAGACGTTCCCGAAAATGCCGCTGCCCAACAATTGGAATACGGGCACGGTCGTTGGCGTCGCGGTCGACAAGAAGGAGCACGTCTGGATTGCGCACAGGGCCGAAACCCTGCGTCCGGACGAGC
>JAKFYA010000049.1 GCA_021731095.1 Acidobacteriota bacterium
GCCTCGGTCACGGTGGCCCGAATCGGGTAGGTCGACCCGCCCATCCGGACCTGATCGAAGCTGACCGTCAGGCGCGCGGTGCGGTTGGTCCGACTGCCGGGCTCGACCGCGGTCACCATGCCGCGCAGCAAGGCGCCGGCCGGAATGACCACACGCCCACCCACCACCAGCTCGGCCAGGGTGGCGGCTTCGAACCGGTCTTCCACCTTCGCGGTGGCGGAATTGAGGCTATCGAGCATCCGTACCTCGACCTCGGTACCCGCGGGCACATCCGCCGCCGGACGGGTGCCCGCCTGCGCCTCCACGGCGCCAGGGGTGGCAACCGGGACGGCCACCGGCACTGCCGGCGTTCCGAGGGTCGGCTGGGCAACAGCCGGCGCAGCGGCCACCGGACCAGGCGCGGGCGTGCGAAGCTGGTTGCGGAACACCTCGATCCGGTCGCGCAGGTCGCTGTATTCCTCGCGCGACAGCGACCCCTGCTTCCGCAGTTTGACCTTGAGATAGACCACCTCGTCCCGCAGGTCGTCGAGGTCCACCTGGTAGAGGCTGGCACGACCGGCCTCGCGACTGCGCACCTGGGACAGTTCGGTTCCGGCCTGGAAGACGGCGTCCTGCAGGCGGTCCACATCGGCCGCCGTCAGGGACTGGGCCGCGGCCACCGTGGCCGACAGCAGCAGCGACAACAGACAGAGACGCACAGGGCGCAGCATGGCGACAGCTCCTCGTCGGGCGCTCACGGCCGGGCCTAGTTGCGCCACGGCATGAGCCGCTCAATCCACGCGATGCGCGTGAGGTCGTTGTAGATGACGGTGACCATCAGCGCCATCAGCACCACGAAGCCGGCCATCAGCAGCTTCTCCTTCACCTGGAGGCTGAAGTCGCGACGGGCGACGCCCTCAAGCAGCAGGATGAGGATGTGGCCACCGTCGAGGACCGGGATGGGCATCAGGTTGAGCACACCCAGATTGAGACTGATCATCGACATGAGGGCGAGCAGGGCCACCCAGCCCGCCTGCGCGGACTCGCCAGACAGCTGTGCGATGGCGACGGGTCCCATGAGCTGACGGGGCGAGGCCTGCCCCGAGAACAGCTGGCCCATGGTCTTGAAAATCATGCCGCTGCCCTCGACCGTGCGCTGCGCGCTCAGCTTCACGGCTTCGAAGGGACCCGGCTGGAACGACCGCGTCGGCTCGGAGGTGGCAATGCCGATCATCCCGCGATCGCCGCGCTTGACCGGCGTCACCTGCACATGCTGTTCGGTGTCACCGCGCTTCAGCGTGATGTCGAGTGCCGTGCCGGCGCTCTTCGAGGTCGCTTTCACCAGGTCGCTCGACAGGACAATGCGCTGCCCGTTCACGGCCATCACCTGGTCGCCCACCTTGAAGCCGGCCTTGTCGGCCGGGTCTCCAGGGGTCACCGAGCGGATGACCGGGTTCACGTCGGGCAACACGCCGATCATGCCGATTTCGTACTTGCTGACCGGGCTCGGACGCACCGTGACCGACACGGGCTGGCCACTGCGGTCCAGCGTCAGTGCCACATCACGGTCCGGGCGGATGCCGACGGCCATGTTGAAGGCCTCCCAGGTCGGAACCGCCTCGCCAGCCACCGTCAGGATGCGGTCGCCGCGGACAATGCCCACCTTCTCGGCGGCCGACCCGGCCTCCACCGCACCTACCACCGGGGGCTGGCCCTCATAAATCGGAGCCTCGACGCCCTGCAGAAGAACGACAGTGGTCACCACGAAGGCCAGGGCGATGTTCATCACCGGCCCCATGATGAGAATCTGGAACCGCTGCCACTTGGTCTTCGACAGGAACTCGTCGGGCGCCCCGCTGCGGGGATCCTCGGCGCTCTCTCCCGCCATCTTCACGTAGCCGCCCAGCGGAATGATGCTGATGCAGTACTCCGTGTCGCCGCGCTTGATGTTGAGAATCTTCGGGCCGAAGCCGAGCGAGAAGGTCAGCACGCGGACGCCGTTCCGGCGGGCCATCCAGAAATGCCCCAGCTCGTGCACGAAGATCAGCACGCCGAGAACGAACAGGAACGACAGGACGGTGGTCACGTCAGATGCCTCTGGTAGTCGATTGTACGGCCACGTGGGCCGCGTGGGCCCGCGCCCAGGCATCGGCCCGGCGAACGGCCATCAGCGTGTCGGCCGGCGCCGGCACATGGGCCGCCAACGTCGACTCGATCACGCGGGGAATATCGGTGAAGCCGATCCGTCCCTCCAGGAAGGACGCAACAGCCACCTCGTTGGCCGCATTCAGGACGCACGGCACGTCCCCCCCGGCATGCAGGGCCCGATAGGCTAGGCCCAGGCATGGAAACAGGTCCAGGGCGGGCGGCTCGAACTGGAGCGTCGCCGCACGGGTCAGGTCCAGCGGCGGCACGGGGGCAGCCCAGCGGTCCGGATAGGAGCAGGCGTACTGAATGGGCAGGCGCATGTCGGTCACGCCAAGCTGGGCCAGCATCGACCCGTCCACGAACTCGACCAGCGAGTGCACGACCGACTGGGGATGAATCACCACGTCAATCTGGTCGGGGCGTACGCCGAACAGCCAGTGGGCCTCAATGACCTCGAGGCCCTTGTTCATCAGGGTCGCCGAGTCGATGGTGATCTTCCGGCCCATCTGCCAGGTGGGATGCTTCAGGGCATCAGCCACCGTCACCTGGTCGAGCGCCTCGGCGGAGCGGCCGCGGAAGGGGCCGCCAGACGCGGTCAGGATCAGGCGTCGCACGTGCAGCCCGTCGTGTCCGTGGAGACACTGGTGGATGGCATTGTGCTCGCTGTCCACCGGGAGGATGGCGACCTGACGGCGACGGGCCGCCGCGGTCACCAGTTCCCCGGCCATGACGAGCACTTCCTTGTTCGCCAGCGCAATGGTCTTGCCCGCCTCGATGGCCGCCAGCACGGCCTCCAGGGCGACGCTGCCGGAGGAGGCATAGAGCACGATGTCAACGTCCGGATGCGTGGCCACGGCGATCAGGCCATCAGACCCGGTGCGGACCTCGCCCGGCAGCGCCACACCGGTGGCGCGGAGCCGCTCGGCACCCGCCTCGGTCGCCATGGCAACCGCCAGCGGGCGATACTTCGCCACCTGCTCGGCCAGCAGCGCGGCATTGTCGCCGGCGGCCAGCGACACCACCTGGAGCCGGTCCGGATGGGCGTCGACCACCGCGAGGGCGCTGGTGCCGATGGAACCGGTGGAGCCGATGATCGCCAGCCGCTTCATGCCCACTGCACCAGGAAGAGGTAGAAGGCCGGCGCGGCAAAGAGCAGGGCGTCAATCCGGTCGAGCACCCCACCATGTCCGGGAATGAGATTGGAGCTGTCCTTGATGCCGGCGGCGCGCTTCATGCGCGATTCGAAGAGGTCGCCGCAGATGCCCAGTATCACGATGGCGACACCGATGCCGGCGAGTGCCACACGCGGCACGTCCGGCAGCACGTAGCCCCCACCAGCCACCATGGCGGCGGTGCCGAACACCACCCCGCCCAGCGCGCCCTCGATCGTCTTCTTCGGGCTGACAGAGGGGGCCAGGGGCCGGCGCCCCAGCAGGCGGCCGGTGTAGTACTGCGACGAGTCGCTCACCACGACCGCGCCAAGCAGCAGCAGGACCGCCTCGCGTCCGCGCATCGCGTGAATGGCCGCCAGTACGCCGAGCGGCAGGCCGACATACAGACCGCCGGCCACGGTGGCCGCCGCATCCGGAAACGGCCGCCCGGCAAAGAGCACTTCAATCAGCAGCAGTGCGAGCGCGCCGAAGAGCACCAGATCGGCCCGCGGCGCATCACTGCCCCAGGTCCACGCCACGCCGGCCGCAAACGCGTAGGCCAGCCACGAGGTGCCTCCGCGCGTGAAGGTGCCGGCCATGCCCAGCAGTTCCCGTGTGCCAAGCAGGGCGAGCGCCACGACGACGAGCCGCAGCGCCGCCGGCGGAAGGAAGAGGATGGAGGCCAGCGCGCCAGCGGCGAGCACGACCCCTGAGAGCAGACGTGTCATGTGAAGCGGAGACTGCGGGGTGGCGCGCTCACGGCGCCCCGATCACGGCGTGCGGGTCCTTGATGCCGCCATAGCGCCGGTCGCGCTTCTGGTAGGCCAGCACCGCTTCGAGGAGGTGCCGGCGCCGGAAGTCAGGCCACAGGGTATCAGTGACGTAGATTTCGGAGTAGGCAATCTGCCACAGCAGGAAGTTGCTGACCCGCATCTCGCCGCTGGTCCGGATCAGCAGGTCCGGATCGGGCTGGCCGGCCGTGGACAGCAGGCCGGCGAACCGCGCCTCGTCCAGGTCGTCCGGCGTCATCCCGGTGCGGAGGGCCTCGCGGACTGCGTCGACAAGTTCCGCCCGGCCACCGTAGTTGAGCGCGAGATTGAAAATCATCCCGGTGCGGTCGGCCGTGCGGGTGACCGCGCGGTCCAGCTCCTCCCGGACATCCGGCGAGAGCTCGTGGGCACGCCCGATCACCCGGAACCGGATGTCGTTGCTCAGCAGGGTGTCGAGCTCGGACCGCAGATAGCGTTTCAGCAGCGACATCAGCGTGCTGACTTCCGTCAGCGGGCGCTTCCAGTTCTCGATGGAAAAGGCGTAGAGCGTCAGCACCTGACACCCGAGCCGGGCCGCCGTCTCGACCGTGTCGCGCACGGACTGGATGCCGTTCCGGTGCCCCTCGACCCTGGGCAGGTGGCGCTGGGCCGCCCACCGGCCATTGCCGTCCATGATGATGGCGACGTGGGCGGGAAGCTGCTCGAGATTCACCTGACGCACGAGGGCCTCGTCCGGGTGCCCGGGCGGAATCGAGGCGAGCAGCGAGTCGAGCGGCATCGGCTGATCATAATTCGGCTTGCCGCCCGGACCGCCCTCTTTCGACTCGGGTCGAGTCAGTAGTCGACCCGCACCAGAAAGAGCCCCTGCGGAGGTGCCGTCGCCCCGGCGGCGGCGCGCGAACGCCCCTCCAGCAGCCCGGCCATGGCGTCGGCCGGGCGCCAGCCCCGGCCCACTTCGACCAGCGTGCCGGCAATGGCCCGCACCATGTGACGGAGAAACCCGTCCCCCTCCACCTCATAGACAAGGACCGGGTGGGGCGACCCGGCAGGCAGTTCGGCGGCCGTCTCCCGAACGGAGGACCGGGTGAGCGTGCGGATGGAGCTGGCCACCGGCGTGCCCGTGCTCTGGAAGGCGGCAAAGTCGTGGGTGCCGACCAGTGCGGCCGCGGCACGGTCCATGGCTGCCACGTCCAGCCGCCCGGGCACGTGCCAGGACCAGCGGGACACGAAGGGATGGGCCACCAGGCCGCTGCTGACCTGATAGCGGTAGGCCTTTCCCTTCGCACTGAAGCGGGCATGAAAGTCGTCCGGCACGTCGGCCGCCTCGAGGACCCGGAGGTCGGCAGGCAGGCGCACGTTGAGCGCCCGGAGAATGGTGGCCACGTCGAGCCCGAAAGTCACCCGGGCACTGACCACCTGCCCGAGGGCGTGCACGCCGGCGTCGGTCCGCCCGGCGCCGTGCGCCGTCACCGGCGCGCCCTCGATGGCCGCCAGGGCGTCTTCCACCAACCCCTGCACCGACACCCCGTCGGCCTGACGCTGCCAGCCGACGAAGGGTGCGCCGTCGTAGGCCAGCGTCAGCTTCAGGGTGCGCATCTGGCTAGGGGGCCGGGGTGCGGGAGCCGGGCTTGATTGCGGCGGTTCCGGCCGCACAGAGCGGACAGGCGTCGGGCTGGTAGGTGGGCAGCGCCACGGTCCCGAGCGCGTGGAACGGCACGTCCAGCCCGGGGTTGCCACCACTGCGGTCGATGATGGAGGCCGCGCCCACGACCACGGCGCCTTCGGCGCGAGCCACGGCGATGGTCTCGCGCGTGGAGCCGCCGGTCGTGACCACGTCCTCGACGACCAGCACCGTGTCGTCCGTCGCCAGGGTGAACCCGCGGCGCAGGGTGAGGGTGCCGTTCTGCCGCTCGGCGAAGATGGCCCGCACGCCCAGCGCGCGTCCCACTTCGTGACCAATGACGATGCCGCCAAGCGCCGGCGCGAGGACGACGGTGGCCCCCAGGCCGCGGACGGCGTCTGCAATGGCACGGCCGCACGTCTCGGCCTCGGCCGGATTCTGCAGCACGAGCGCGCACTGCATGTAGCCGGGGCTGTGGAGTCCGGAGGACAACTGGAAGTGCCCCTCGAGCAGGGCACCGGTGCGACGGAAGATGTCTATGACGTTCATGTGGCTGGCCTGAGGCTAAGTGCTGTGTAGTATACAAGTTGAACCGTACGCGAAACTCTCGCCCCTCCGGTCTCGTCTACCCCTCCATCAGCTTCCTGGAGCGACCGTCCCATGCGAACGTCACACGCCGTCACCCTGTGCCTGCTCACTTCCCTGGCCTTGGCCCTGCCCGCCCTGGCCCAGACCCCGGCCGCGTCGGGCGGTCCCGCCATGGCCGACACCCGGCGGCTGAGCGTGGATGACGCGGTGCGGCAGGCGCTGGAGCACAACCTCGGCATCAAGGTGGCCCGGGTCAACCCCCAGGTGCAGGACCTCACGCTCACCCAGCTCCGCGGCGCCTTTGCGCCCTCGCTGACCTCCTCGCTGGCCCAGAGCCACACGGACACGCCGGCCAGCAGCTTCCTGTCCGGCGCGGACCTGAAGACCACCGACAACCGCACGGTGGCCAGCGTCGGCGTGCGCCAGTCGCTGAAGTGGGGCGGCGCCAGCTACTCCCTGGGCTGGGACAATTCGCGGACCACGACCAACAACCTGTTCGTCAATTTCTCGCCGCAGGTGAACTCGTCGGTCAGCTTCTCGTTCGTCCAGCCGCTGCTGAAGAACTTCAAGATCGACAACGTCCGGCAGCAACTGGAGATCGGCGAGAAGAACCGCGACATCTCGGATCTCGATGTCCAGGCCGCCGTCGCCTCGACGACCCGGTCCGTCAGGAATGCCTACTGGGATCTGGCCTATGCCATCGAGGCGCTGAAGGTGCAGCAGCAGTCACTGGCCCTGGCGCGCGAGTCGCTCCGGAACAACAAGGCTCGCGTGGAGATTGGCACCATGGCGCCCATCGACATCGTCGAGGCCGAAGCCGAGGTGGCCCAGCGTGATGAGGCCGTGATTGTGGCCGAGGCGGCCATCGAACGCGCCGAAGACACACTGCGGTCCCTGATCTACGACACCAGAGCCCCGGACTTCTGGACCATCCGCCTGGATCCGACAGACCGGCCGGCCTTCCAGCCGGTGGTGGTGGACGTGGAGCGGGCGGTGAAGGCGGCGCTGGGCCAGCGCACGGACCTGAAGCAGGCGCGGAAGACCATCGAGTCGAGCGACATTTCGCTGCGCTATCTCCACAATCAGACCCTGCCCGAGGTGAACGCGCAGGTCGACTATGGCCTCTCTGGCCTGGGTGGCACCCAGGCGCTGCGCGGCACACCCACGGGCGGCAGCTTCCTGGGGCCGGTCATCGGCTCCACGGTGCGCGGCTACGGCTCGGTACTCGGTGACATCGTCACTAACGATTTTCCGAAGTGGACCGTGTCGGTGAACGTCACCTACCCACTCGGCAACAGCCAGCAGGAGACGGCCGTCACCCGCGCCCGTCTGCAGTACGCGCAGTCGCAGACGCAACTCGAGAACCAGCAACTGCAGATCACGGCCCAGGTACGCGACGCCGCCCGTGCCCTGGTGACGAACCAGAAGCGGGTGTCGAGTTCGAAAGCCTCGCGTGAGCTGGCCGAACGACGCCTGGAGGCCGAACAGAAGAAGTTCACGGCCGGCCAGTCCACCAGCTTCTTCGTGTTCCAGGCCCAGCGCGATCTGGCGGTGTCCCAGAACAACGAGCTGAAGGCGGTGCTCGACTTCAACAAGTCCGTCGTCGACTTCGAGACCGTGCAGCAGGCCCCGCTCTCGGCGGGCACCGCGGGCGTCTCCGCGGTCAGCGCCAGCCCGACCGCCGCCACCGCCGGAACGGCCGGCACCTCCGCGGGCGGCAGCACGACACCGCGCGCGTTCTAGGGCTCTGGACGGCGCGCCCACGGGCGCGCCTGTTCTGATACCGTGAGGAACCGGATTCCCCATGGTCATTGCCCGCGTCCGACACCTTCGTCCTGCGGCCAGCGTGCTGGCTGCGTGCGCC
>JAKFYA010000245.1 GCA_021731095.1 Acidobacteriota bacterium
CCCCCTCTCGGAGACGCGGAGGGCTCTTCAGGGAGGCCGCGCGGCCTCGTCGCGGCGCTGGGTTGGTCAGCCCTGGTGTCCTCGGCGGGCGCCCTCATTGCGGCCAGCTTTCGGCTCCGCTTCGCGGACACGTTCGTACTCCCCCTGTATTTCCTGATCGTCCAGGACGGACCCGTCCTGCTCCTGTTCGGCATCGCCTATCTGTTCGTGGTCCGACTAGCGCGAAGCAACTCTGGCCAGCCGATCGAGCGTTTCCTCGCGCGAATGCGTTCGGATCGGGTCACGTGGGCTGGCGCCGTGGGTGTGGGTTGTGCGGTCGTTCTCATCCGTCGTCTTGCCTACGACGACTTTGCGCTGTCGCTCGACGAGTTCTGGGCAGAGTTCGACGCCGTCACCATCGCGAGTGGGCGTCTGCTGGCTCCTGTCGCTCCTGAGTGGCGCGACTTCGTGCCGGCGCTGCAGCCGACCTTTCGGCTGCCCGTGCCGGGAAACATGTACCTCCTTTCGTCCTACTTGCCAGGAAACGCCGCCTTGCGTGCGGTGTTCCAACTCCTCGGAGACCAGGGGCTCGAAGGCGCTGTGCTGGCAGGTGTCGCGCTTGTCGCTCTCCACGGCATCGCACGCCGAGTGTGGCCCGACCGTCCCGACGCCGCGATCGTGGCAGTCGTGCTCCTCGCGTGCTCGGCGCAGTTTCTGATCACGGCGGCGACACCCTACGCGATGACCGCTCACCTCGCGTTGAACCTCGTGTGGCTGTGGCTGTTCTTGCGCGACACTCGCACCAGCCATGGCCTGGCAGGCGGACTGGCCTTCATCGGATGCGGTCTGCACCAGGTCGTCTTTCATCCGCTGTTCGCAGCACCGTTCGTCCTTGCCCTGGTTCTCCGCCGGCGATGGAGCGCTGCCGCCTTCTACACCGTCGTGTACGCAGCAAGTGGGCTGTTCTGGGTCCTCTACTGGAATCTGTTATTTGAGGTCGTGGGCGCACCCGTCGAAGGTGCCGGCGTAACGGGGTTTGTCGATCGCGTGGGCGGTTTGGTGACCATGAGCGTGGGTGGCGTCACGCTGATGGTGCTGAACCTCCTGCGGTTCCTCGCATGGCAGAGCCCGGTAGTCCTTCCGTTGGCGCTACTCGGCATCCGCTCCCGAAAAGGTCGCAATTCCACGATCCTGTGCCTGGAGCTGGGCATGATAGCCACCGTGGGAATGGCGCTCGTCGTCCTTCCCTCGCAAGGACATGGCTGGGGCTATCGCTATCTTCACGGCGCCCTCGGCAGCCTGTCACTGATCGCGGCCGAGGGCTGGATCCATGCAACGAAGAGCGCGTCTCGGATCACTGGATTCCCGGGGCTCGTGCTGCTGTCGAGCGTCGTGACATCTGCGCTCCTCCTGCTGCCGTGGCGTGCGTACCAGGTTCACAACTTCGTACACCCGTACGCGAGCGCGAGCGCGGCGATCGCGTCGGCGCAGGCCGAGGTCCTGATCGTCGACGACTTCGATATCTGGTTCGGGACGGATCTGGTGAGAAACGACCCATTCCTGCGGAACGTGCCGAAAGTCCTGAGCCTGAGCCGCCTCGACGTGGAGAAACTGCGCGAGCTCTGCGCGCACCACGATGTCGTGGTGTTCGACGACGGGGATGCGCGGAAGTTCGGAGTACGGACCGTCCCCGAAGACTCGGAACGCAACATGGCCAACAGGCAGGCAATGCGGGAGGTCTTGTCCTCCCCGGGATGCGCGCGCCCGTTCGACTAGCCGGACTCGTCTCCACCGCCGCCGCATCGATCGGCAGGTTCAATCAGCGTTGGAAGGCTGCCGCGGTGGCGCGCGCGGTCAGCCCGTCAGGAGCGGTCACCACTCGCCTGCGCGCCGACGGCCGCACGTTAATCAGCGACGCGAGAAGGTCCACTCGCTATTCACGAGGAAGTTGCAGCCAAGTAGGAGCACTGTCACCACCACGCTCGCAGCGAGGTACCAGAGACCGAGCAGCGACACCAGCAAGTACATGAGCGCGAGGTTTGCAGCAAGTGTCGATCCCATGGTCGCGACGTAGCGCGGCCATTCGACGTGCGTGGTTGATGCAGGTGTCCGGAACGTGACGACCTTCTGGAGACCAAAGCCAACTGGGGTGACGGTGCAGAACGCGACCAGCGTCGAGACCAGGTAATGCGCGCTGAATACCGAAGTCAGTAGCCAGAGAACCCCGATGCTGAGCAGTGAGCAAACACCGCCCACGCCAGCGTAGGTCAGGAACTTCGCTGCAGCCGGCTTGCCTCCACGAACAGGCATCCGAATCCTCCCGAGGAGTCACTCCCCATACGAGTGGAGACGACGGCACTGAGCGCAATCGAGACCCAGTCAGGCACGCGCAGCGTTCGCCGTCGCATCTTCAACGTGCGCTGAATCTCGATTGGCTGGCGTCGCCCACCAAAGACGGTGTACAGGACCCCCGCCGTCAGCCTCGATAGGGTCTCCCAGCGTCGGACTTCCCTGGTTGTCAGATAGGGCACCGCGCCAACGACCTCGATACCGTGACGCTGAAGGCAGTCTCGCCATTGCGATTCGTCCCAGTAGCGCCGGTGAGCGCATCGCCGGTCAACAGTCTGTAGATATTGCTCCCGGTCGCTCCACGGCAGCAACGGCCCCGCGAGGCACTCGTGGAACTCGGCGCCGGGAACCGTGAACACAAACGCGCCTCCCGGCTTCAGGACGCGAGCGACCTCAGCGATGACGGGTTCAATGTCGTCGATGTGTTCCAGGACGGAATTCGAAAACACGAAGTCGAAGGTCGCGTCGCCCTCTGGAATGCGATTGCCGGGGGCTGTGTGCACGCGGCGGTAGACGCCCGACGCTACTGCATCGCGAGTTTCAACCGGATCGAGATCGATGCCGACGAGCGCTGGTTTCGCGGGCAAGGCGTCCAGGAGGATGCGCATGAGTTTGCCATCGCCGCAGCCGAGGTCGAGACCCAACCCGGCCGGCAGGCCATGACGCACAACCTCCGCGATCTCCACGGCTCGCCACCAGCTGGTCGCCGGCTGGAACGGTGTCTCGCTGATCAGCCTACGAAGTAGCGCGCGCTGCATTTCCAAGGTCGTCCTCCAGGCGCTCGGCGCGCTCGATCACATCGTGTTGCATGCGCAGCACCGCGAGCGCGTCGTCCGGGCCCATCTCTGCGGGTTCACGACCCGAAAGGGCCGCTTCGGCGAACCGCCGAAACACCTCGTCATTGCCGTATAGGAGGTTCCCGGCGAGATGCCCCGGGCCGCTCACCGCGTGCTGCCACCAATGGGACCATGTAGTTGCCAGGGAAGTTCGCAGCACCGGCCAGGCTGAATGGGCGCCATCGTTTGGCACGCGGATGTAGATATCGCGGAAGAGATCCACGTCAGCCATGAAGCGTTCGCCGGCAACGCTGACATGCCACTCACTCAGCGGGGCTTCGAACGCCATGTTGAGTTTCACGGGAGTACCGAGCGAACCAGCGGCGTAATGCGCCGAGATCCAGGCCGGCGTCTGCATCCCGCGAGTGCTCCCATGGATCTCCGCGCGCAGAAAGCGCAGAGGATGTTCAGCGAGCGCCCGCAGGATGTAGAAGATGTGGGGACTTTCGTCGTAGAACAGGCCCAGCGGCAGCTCCTCGTGCCAGGACGGCAGTCGGCGGGCCGGGTTCCCCAGCTGCGACGCTGCGATGAAGGAAACCCGGCCGAGGACACCAGCACGCAAGTCGGTGATCAGCGCCCGCATTGACCTCGAGAACTGGAAATTGTGGACGATGGCCAGGGTGCGGCGACGCGCGCGCGCCAGGGCGACGAGCTCCTCGCCTTCGTCTACGCTCATGACGAACGGCTTTTCCGTGATGACGTGGCGGTCCAGCTCGAGCGCCTCGCGGATGAGCGCGGCATGCGCGCGTGGTCCGGTGCCGATACTGAACGCGTCAATCTCGTCGAGCCACGGGATGGAAGCCAGCGAACTCCCCTCGTGGAAGCGCGCGAAACCCGATCGGGTAGCGACGGCCGCCGCATGCCCGGGCCGGTGGTCGATCACTCCCGCGATTTCGATTCCCGGAGTCTTTCGCATCGCAGGGAGGTGTCGGTGAAGGGCGACCCAGCCCAGGCCGACCGCCGCAACGCGTAGCGAGTTCGAAACCTGCTTCACAGCTGTCCCTCACTGGCAACGCGTGAACGCGGCCCGCTGCTGTGAAGCGAACGTTTGGGCGCCATTCGAGCGACATCGAGGATGGCGTCGTTCCTGCCCTTGCCCAGACAGAACACCGTCCGAGGGCCCGAGTTCATCTGGACCGGTCCGGCGTGTGCGACGGCCGCTGGGCGCGGCCACGTGCCATAAACACTATCGAGCCGACATCGCAGGGCCCGTCGCACGGGCGCTGTGGCCTTCTCGGTCAAGCCTGGCCGCGAAATGAATACCAGAGCACGGTTCCTCGTCTGCAACGCGTCGTGCGACGGCCATGTAACCTCGCCCGGTCGATGCCGACAATAAGAAACAACCCGAATCAACACCCGTCGCGTGCGGCGCTAGTCTCGGTGGGAACCATCGGAGGGTCGGTGCCACAACCGCAGTCGATTTTGCATGTGGGCGAGTCGGTGCGTGTTGCGCCACGGGATACCGTGCGGGCAGCGCAGATCCCTCGATTCGTCTCAGTCGTCCTTCCCTGCCTCAACGAAGAGGACGCCGTCGGCGACACCGTGAGAGAAGCCTTACGCGGGCTACAGGCAGCCCGCGTCGACGGCGAGGTAATCGTCGTTGACAACGGCTCCAGTGACGAGAGCGTCCTTCGTGCGACCGAGGCCGGGGCGCACGTCCTGTTCGAGTCTCGGCGGGGCTACGGTGCTGCACACCTCGCAGGCGTCCGCGCTGCACGCGGCGATGTGGTGGTGATGGCAGATGCGGACCAGACCTACGACCTTGAGCACCTCGGCGATCTCCTGCAACCTCTCGCTGCGGGCGCGGACCTGGTCCTGGGGAGTCGGTTACGGGGTCACGTGTCGCCGGGGGCGATGCCATTCCTGCATCGAAGAATTGGGACGCCGATCTTCAACCTCGCTCTTCGAGTGCTGACAGGCGCGGGCGTGTCAGACACTCAGTCGGGCTATCGCGCCTTCCGACGAGACATCCCCGAGCGACTCGCACTTGAGGCGCCAGGCATGGAGTACGCATCGGAGATGCTGCTCAAGGCGGCGCGTTCGGGCCTCGTAATCGAAGAAGTGCCGTCGGACTACCGCGTCCGGGTCGGCGAGACGAAGCTGCGGACCTTCTCTGACGGGTGGCGCCATCTGCGGATGTTGCTGCTTCTGTGTCCACACTTCACGTTGATGGTGCCAGGGCTGATCGCCCTCTTCCTCGGGCTCGTGATCTCGCTCACGTCCATGCTGACGAGTGGTGGTACCAGCATGTTTGGCATGCGGTGGAGCCCGGTGTTCATCGGTCCCATGCTCCTCGTGGTCGGCTCGCAGGCCCTGCTGCTCGGCGCGCTCGCGGCGTACCAGTCCCCGCTGACACCGGAGCGCACGCGCGCGCGGTTGGCGTTCATGGGACGGCCGCAGGCCGTAGACCAGATTCTCACCGCGTTCCTATTGGTCGCAGGTGTAGGTGCTTCCATCGACTTCGTTCTCTTCGTGGCCTGGCTGACAAGCCGGTCGACCGAATCGGTACTTGGGATCGCTGGTATTGCGCAGGCGCTCATCCTCATCGGAGTGAATGGCATCGTGGCGATGATCGCGGCCGATTACTCTCGCGAGAAGATCGGGTGGTAGTGGCTTTCCTCGATCGGCAGGTGGACGCACCGTCCCACCATCTTGTGCCAGCCAGCCCCCGACCTGTCCCGTTCGAGTCACATACCGCCTGGCTTCCCGAAGCCAGCGGCGGCTGCGGCGTGCCGCGGTACGGAACCGCCTCAGGAGGACGTCCTGCCCCTCGGTTCCTGCGCGTGGAGAACTAGCCGGATGCGGGTCGTCGCATTCTCTGACTTCGCTCCCCCTGAGCGAGGCGGAGGTGTGGAGCACGCTCTGGCTGAGGTGTACGAACGGCTTGCGACGAGGATGGACGTCACTATCCACCTCGTCGCGCTGGGCTCACCCTTATTGCCCGCCACCGAGACCGTTCGTGGCATGACGATCCACCGCGCCCCGAGGATCGACCTTGAACGCTGGGTGGGGGCACAGGTCGCTATTGCACCCAGAGTCTGGCCGGCCGGATTCGCGGCCGTCCGCGATGTGCGCCCCGACCTGGTGCACGCGCACACCCTCTTCTTCCACAGCTCACTGGTCGCTGCCGCCGCGGCGCGATGGTATGGCGTGCCGCTGCTGCTCACCGCGCATCTTGGGTCGCTGGCGGCCCTCCCCCAGCCGCAGCGCCTTGCGGCCACCCTCTACGAACGGACCTTTGGAACGTGCTTGCTTTCCAGCGCGCGACGGGTCATCGCAGTGAGCGAGGATGTGGGAACGCATCTTCGGCGGCTGCGCGTTCCGTCGTCGCGGATAAGCGTGATCCCCAACGGCGTGGACACCGAGCGCTTCCACCCAGCTCTTAGGCCTCAGGGTAACCGGCCTGTCATCGTCTCCGTTGGGCGCCTGATTGCGAACAAGGGCCAGCATGTTCTGCTGGAAGCTGCGGCGAGGGTTCGCGCACAGGGCTACGACTTCGAGTTGCGGCTGATCGGCGACGGGCCCTCGCGCCAAGTCCTGGCCGCGCAGGCTGAGCGGCTCGGCCTCGGTGACTGTGTCCAATTCCTGGGCGAGCAGTCGCGAGTCGAGGACGCGCTTCGCGACGCTGACATCTTCGCTCGCGCCTCCTTCACCGAGGGGATGTCCCTCGCGGTGCTGGAGGCGATGGCGACAGGGCTGGCGTGTGTCGTCACCGACGTCAGCGGTTCGCGCGAGCTGATCCGGGACGGGCGGGATGGTGTGATTGTCCCTCCCGGCGATGTCGAAGCTCTTGCCTCGGCTCTGAGCGAGCTTATCCTGGACGGCCAACGACGGACGAGACTCGGCGATGCCGCGCGGTCGCGTGCTGAGGCGTTCGGCTGGGACGCCGTGGCGGACGCAACCTTCGCTGAGTTCCGCCGGGTCGCCGGGTAGCGTGACGACCGGCACGTATCGCGTCCACTTCACGTCACCAAGAGCGCACCGTGGCCGGTAGCGGTCGGGGCATATTCCGCGACTGGCGGCAATGTTCGCGGTGCCGTCGTCGACGACGAGCACGCTCGGTTTCGAGCGCGCCGGACGAAGGACACGCCTGTACGGCGTCGTCGAGACCCTGGATGCATGGGCGGCGATGCCGGCAGTGGTGGTGCGGACGGCGGCGCTGCACGCCTTCGGCGCACACCCCCGATGGACGGACAGCCGTCGAAGCGCGACCGGATCACCCTCACGAGCATCATCGGGGGCGACCATGCGATCGCGACCGATTGACGAGCGACGTCGTGTTGGCAGCCAAACTCCATCCGGCCGCTGGACGAGGTGGTGCGGAGGCGACGGAGCACATCGTTCCGCGGGTGCCTCGGCCCTCGTGCTAGGGTGGTGGTGACGGGCAAGCCTTGCCCCGAGCCCAGGTTGTCTATGCCTGCGTCCGCAGGCTCTTCCTCCACACAGATGGCTCGAGGTCAGTCGAACTGCGCCCCCGAAGTTCGGAGCCTCCAGTGAATGACGACCAACTCGCCAAACTGCGCGCCTACCAGTCGGCCGCGGCCCGCTATCGCGCCGAATCTGAACGCTACTTCCCGCTCGAGGTGCTCGGGGCGCGACCGGCGCTGCCCATGACTCCCGAGGCGCATGCGGAACTCGGGCGCCTCGCAGCTGTCCGCGATGCTGCACAGGCTGCCTACGACGCCGGACGCGCCTAGCTCAGCCCCGGCGCCATCGACGCACGTGCACCTTCCCTTCCCCGTCCATGACAACGCGTGGGCTCGTCGGCAGTTGGCATCTGCGAGGACACGCTTTCGACACCTGCGCGACCTGGAGGGTGATCCTCTAGCCGTCTGAGCGCGGTGGCGTTCCCACAGGGCGCGGGCTCGGACCAACCACCGGCGCCTGACGTGGATGGAGCCCCCTCTGTGTGCGTGCCGACGTGGCGCGGAACCGCGC
>JAKFYA010000041.1 GCA_021731095.1 Acidobacteriota bacterium
CACGTTCACCATCACGAATCCCGGCCAGTACGGCGCGCAGTTCGGCCTGCCGGTCATCAACCAGCCGCAGCTCGCCATCCTCTGCATCGGCACGGTGGAGAAGCGGCCGGTCGTGGTGGACGACGCGATCGGCATCCGTCTGATGAGCTACCTGACGCTCGGCTTCGACCATCGCGTGATTGACGGGGCGGTGGCGGACGAGTTCATGGCGTCCATCAAACGCCAGATCGAAACCTTCGACCCGGCTGCCCTCTAGCAGCCGTTCCGCCCGTGCGAGCTCTGGAAGTCAGGCGTCTCGGCGTCGTACCCTACGACGAGGCGCTTGCGCTCCAGCGGGCGCTGCTCGAGGAGCGCCGGGCCGAGCGCGTACCCGACCTGCTCCTGCTGGTTCAGCATCCGCCCGTCATCACGCTTGGCGTCAAAGGTGACGGCGGCCGCTCCCACATCGTGGCACCCCCCGAACACCTCGACCGTCTCGGCATCGCGGTTCACGAGACCGGACGCGGTGGCGATGTCACGTACCACGGCCCTGGCCAGCTCGTTGGCTATCCCATCATCGACCTGAAGCCGGACCGCCAGGATGTGCACCGCTACGTCCGGGACATTGAAGAGGTGATGATCCGGATGGCGGCCGACTTCGGGCAGACAGCCAGCCGGGTCGAGGGGCTGACCGGTGCATGGGTCGGCGCCGAGAAGCTGGCTGCCATCGGTGTCCGCATTTCGCGATGGATCACCATGCACGGCTTCGCCTTCAACGTCACCACCGCCCTTGAGCACTTCCGCCTGATTGTGCCGTGCGGGATTGGCGACCGGGGCGTAACCTCACTGCAGAAGCTGACCGGCCGGGAGATTCCGATGGCCGAGGTCGAGGCCGCGTGCGTGCGGCACTTCGCCGACGTCTTCGAGCGGTCTCCGCTGGACTGAGCGTCTCGCTAGACGGATGCGGGTGCGCGGCTGGCTGGGGGCGTGTCTGGTCTGACCACCGCGTCGCCGACGCCACGCCCGGACACGGACAGGACCTCGAACATCACGCCGCCGAACGCCACGCGGTCCCCCACCTGCGGCGGGCGACCCAGTTGCGCCAGAACAAGTCCGCTGACCGACCGCGCTGATGGATGGTCGAGGTCGACACTGAGGCGCTGGCCCACCTCGGCCAGTCTCACCAGACCAGCCACCCGCAGGCTGTCCGGTCCCTCGCGGCGAATGCGCACGCCGCCACGGCCCTCTTCGATCTCCCCGACGACCTCTTCGAACAGGTCCTCGATCGTCACCAGGCCTGCCGTGCCGCCATGTTCATCCATCACCACCGCCATCTGCGCGCGCATGCGGCGCATGGCGGCCAGCACGTCACTGAGCGGGGCCGACAGCGGCACGTAGGGAAGGGGACGTGCGTCGGCTGCCGTGACAGCACGGTCATCGAGCATCAGGTCGAGCAGGCGCTTCACATGGATGCTACCGATGATCTGGTCCAGGTTCCCCGTGTGCACGGGGTACCGTGTATGGGCCGAGCCGGCCACCAACGCACGGACCTCCGAGGCTGAGGTGCCTGTGGCGATGCCGGCGGTGTAGACCCGCGGCACCATCACTTCCCCGGCCGTCAGATCACCGAACTCGAACAGGTCCCGGAGAAGCCGTCCGGATTCGCCACGGAGCAGGCCCCCTGCCGTGCTCTCCTCGATGATGAACTGCAGCTCTTCACTGGTGTGATACCGGTCTGCGCTCCCATCCTGCCTGGTGACGCCGATCAGACCGAGCATCGCATTGCCAATCCCGTTCAGTGCGACGACCAGCGGCTTGATGACGGCCTGGATGGCGAGCACGGCCGGAGTGACATACAGCACCATCCGTTCGGCACGCTGGAGCGCCAGCGCCTTGGGGACCATCTCGCCGAGCACGATGTGCAGGCAGGTCAGCAGGGCCACGGCCACGACCGTGGCAATGGCATGGGCGGTGGCCACGGCCTGGGGCATCCAGGGTTCCAGCCACGTCGCCAGCACGGTGGCCACCTGGTGTTCTCCGTACATGCCCAGCCCGAGGCTGGCCACCGAAATGCCGATCTGGGTGGTCGCGATGTAGCGATCCTGACGCTGCGGGTCCTCGAGCACCGCGCTGACCCGCTGGGCCAGGCGGTCACCGCCAGCCGCCGCGTGTTCGATGCTCGCCCGGGGCGCCCCGACGATGGCGAACTCGGCTGCCACGAACAGGCCGTTCAGGAGCACCAGGACCAGGATGATGGCGAGCGGAATCAGGAAGGCGCTCATGCGTTCGCCTCGCCCTGCTCGCTCGAAGGCTCCGGCGTGGTGATGAGGACCATGCCCACCGCCCGGCCCGCCACCTGCTCAATCACGAACGTGAAACCGTCGATCTCCGTCCGCTCACCCGCCGTTGGCAGCTGGCCGAGCGACTCGACCACGAGGCCACCCACGGTGGCCGCTTCCGTGTCCCAGGACTTGCCCAGCAGCAAGGTCAGGTCGTCGAGCGGCATGGCGCCTGGCACCCGCCACTGACGCGTGCCCACCTGCTCGGCCCCGGCATCGCCCGCCGTGAACTCGTCGCCGACCACGCCGAGCAGTTCCGACAGCACGTCCTCCAGCGTGACCAGGCCGGCTGTTCCGCCGAACTCGTCCACCACGATGGCCATGTGCGCGCGCCGTTCGCGCATGAGCTTCAGCACGCGGTCAATCTGCACGCTCGCATGCACGCTGGGAAGCGGACGCACGAGAGACTCCAGGGCAACCGGCCGGTCGCCCTGCCGGGCCACCCACGCGGCGATGTCCTTGGTGCGCAGCACACCGATGACGTTGTCGATGGTGCCCCGATAGACCGGCAGGCGCGAGAACTGGCTGTGCGCGGCCTGCTCGATGGCCTCTGCCGCCGGCATGGCCACATCAAGGGCGCGCACCCGGAGCCGGGGCACCATGAGCTGTCGCACCTGTCTGAAGTTCAGCCGGAGGGCGCGCTGTAGGCGCTGGTGCTCGTCGGCCTCGAGGACGCCGCCGTCCCGGCTCTCCGCGATGAGCAGCGAGATCTCGCCAGGGGAGTGGATGTGACGATGCCCATGGGTGTCGGCGCCGACCATCCGGAGCAGCACCATGGCCGTCCCGTTCAGGGCCGAGATGAAGGGACGATAGAGCCACCGGGAGGCCGCCATGGGCAGCAGGGTGGCCAGCGCAGACTGGGTCGGATACTGGAGCGCAAGGGACTTGGGCACCAGCTCGGCGAAGACGACCTGGGCGACCGTCAGGACCAGCAGGACCGCGACCGAGGCCAGTGAGCCGGCTGTCCCGGCGTCGACCTCTCCGAAGCGGCTGAGGTGCGGAGCCAGCCAGACACCGATCGTGGCCTGGGCGTAGGCGCCGAGGACCATGCTGGACAGGGTGATGCCCACCTGGCAGGCGGCAATGTACCGGTCCAGCTCCGCAGGGCTCTGCAGAACTGGTAACAGCCACGCAGCCAATCGGTTACCGGCGGACGCCAGCTGCCGGACACGGCTGTGCCGGACGCTGACCGCCGCGAATTCCGCGCCGACGTAGATGGCGTTAACCAGGATTAACGCCGTGACCACCATGGCCGCCAGGACCATTAGAGCCCCTAGTATACGGGTCCGGGAATAAGACCAGGATGGTCGGTGTTTAGCGAGTCAGAGGAACCCACATGGACAGGACCGCGGATCGCACCCTCATTACCCGCCTGCAGGCCGAGGACCCACAGGCCGTTCGGGAACTGGCGGAGAAGTATGGCCCCAGAATCTTCCAGCTCGCCATGCGCCAGTTGCGCAACGAGCAGGACGCAGAAGAAGTGACCCAGGATGTGCTGCTGAAGGTCTACCGGAAGGTCAGCGCATTCCGTGGCGACTCTGCGCTTTCCTCGTGGATCTACCGCATCACGTTCAACGCCGCCATGTCCCGTCTGAGAGCCTCCCGTCTGTCGAAGGCCGCCGACCGTGAGCGCGACCGGTTGCTGGCTACCGATGACGAGCGGGAGGGGCGACTGCTTGAGCAGCCTGACTGGTCCGCCGTGCCTGACGAAGTGCTGCTGCGCAGCCAGTTGCGACGGGCGGTTTCGGACGCCATATCGGACCTGCCGGAAATCTACCGGGTGCCGATCGTCCTTCGGGATATTCATGGCCTGACGACCGAGGAAGCCGGACGCCGTCTGAAGCTGAAAGACCAGACCCTCAAGTCCCGTCTGCACAGGGGCCGTCTGCTGCTGCGCGAGAAGCTGCGCAACTTCCAGGGCGGCATGGTCCTGCATCCCAGAATCGCGTAGGCTCGTCCGCCGGTCTGATGGGGGCCGTGCCAGGCGCCTGACTCACGGTGGGGAATCGGCGCCGGCATGCGTGTCGGTGCCGGTCTCGCCCTGTGAGGAGCCAGCGGAGGCCGTGGGGGCCGTCATGAACTCGGGACGTTGCGTCCTTCCCGCAATGCGCGCGGCCAGTTCGAGGGCCACGGCGACCACGCGCACGGCGCCGTCCGCGTCGATCCTGTCGGCATCGTCCGACGGGCGGTGGTAGTCGGGGTGAAACCCGCTGAAGAACCCAATCGCGGGAATCTGCTTGAGGGCGAACGAGGTGTCGTCGCTCGACCCCACACCAGCGCCCTCCTGAAACGGCCGGACCTCGAGGCCTCCCAGCGTTGCGGCCTGCTGCACGTCGGCCTTCAGCGAGGGAGATGAGTCCAGTCCACTCACTACAACCCTGCCCTTCGCGCGTCCCACCATGTCCAGATTGATCATGGCCACGGTCTGGGCGAGCGGGACTGTTGGATGGTCGACGTAGTGGCCCGAGCCCAGCAGACCAAGCTCTTCCCCGGCAAATGCCATGAACACGAGCGTTCTGGGGAATCGGCTGCGGTTCGCCACGGCCGCCCGTGCCAGCTCGAGCACTGCGGCGGTGCCGGAGGCATTGTCATCGGCCCCGTTGTGAATCTGTCCGGCCAGCTGGGGGCTGAGCGAGTGGCTGCCGCCAAGGCCCAGGTGGTCGTAGTGGGCACCGAAGATGACCGCCTGCTGGCCCAGCGCCTTGTCGCGTCCGGGCAGAATGCCGATGACGTTGCGCACGGTCTTGCGGGTCTTGGAGAGATGTTCCGCGTAGTCGACGGTGCCGTTCAGCTCGCGTGAACGGGGTTTGAGATCGCGGTCGATGTCGCGTGCCAGCGCCGGCAGACCCCACGCGTCCAGAAGCGGCTGGACCCGTGACCGCTCGACGCGCAGGACCGGGATGCCGTAGCTGTCCGCCTGCGGATCTTTCTGGAACGCGCCATAGGTGCCGGTGTCCTGTTCGTGCGTCGGGTCGGCCACGATGATGAGCGCCACGGCACCATGGTTCCGCGCGGTCATCGCCTTTTCGAGGAGCGTGGCGTACTGCGAAGGCTGTGCACCGTTGAACCGGCTCTTCGGATCCCGTTCCTGTGGCTCGTGCGTGAAGACGAGCACGGCCTTGCCCGTCACGTCCAGGCTCGCGTAATCGTCATAGCCAACCTGGCGAGCCGAGATGCCGTAGCCGCAGAACACCAGCGGGACACGGGTCAGCATGGCCGAGGCCGGCGATATCTGTTCTGTCGGGGTGACGGCCAGCGGATAGTAGGTCGAACCCAGGTGCAGCGCGACGCTCTGCGTGCCTGCGCGGAGCGTCAGCCGGTTGTTGTTGCCGATGGTCAGGCCGGTCTGGATCTCGAATGGCTGGAACCACGAGCCGTCCGGTCCCCCGGGCTTGAGGCCGGCGGCCTTCATCTGGGCGGCAATGTAGTCGGCCGCCTTCTCGAGCTCCCTGGTGCCATTTCCCCGCCCACCCAGGTCGTCCGATGCCAGGTACCGGACATGCCGCATGTAGCTGTCGGTCGACACGACCGGGTCTGCGGCGGTGAGCAGGTGTCCACCTGCTGCCGCGGTCGTCAGACAGGCAAGCACCCCGATGATCGTGGCGCGCATGCCGGGCATCCTAGTCTCCGAGCAGTGTGTCGAGGCTGACACTGTCGCGTGATGACAGGTACGGGGTGAGGTGCTCGACGATGCCGATGGGGCCGAGGCACACCGGCCTCGAGGTGAGAGGACCGCCGGGGCCCCGCTCAGGCCGTGCCATGGTCAGCACGTGAAATGCCCGGCGCGAACCGATCAGGACCGCCTCTGCGGCGCGGGCCGCCGCCAGGCCCAGTACCGTCGGCCCCAGGGGCCAGAGCTGCGCGCACCGCCCTTCGAGTCTGGCCAGTCGGGCCTGCGTGAGCACGCGCGTGATGGCATAGCCACCCACGGTGCCTTCGCTCCACGGAATGATCCAGCCGCCGGGTCGACCCACCAGTCCGAGGCCGACCTCCGAGGGCGAGCATGGGACTTCTGCGGCGACCATGGCACGGACGGCAGACAGGAGGGCTTCCGGGGCCGAACCGAAGATCTGGCGGTGCGGGACGTGCAGCTCGCCAAGTGCGCGCGAAACCAGTTCGTGCTGACTGGGGCCAGCGAGGATGAGCGGGGCTCCGGAGCTGTAGTGGTAGAGACGCCCGAGCAGGGCGAAGCCGTCATCGCCGCGCCACTCGCCCCTGGCCGCGTCGGCTACATCGGCCAGTATGACGACCTCGCAGCCCGCCACGGCCATCGGGTCTCCCGTGGCCTCGAGCCGGACGTGGTGGCCGCTGATGGCGCCAGCCTGCAGCAGATCCAGCGCCTTGCCCTTTGCCACAGACCCTGTGGCGTCGATCAGGACGACACGCGAGGCCGTCCCGCCGGCCACGAGGGCCTGCGCAATCGAGCCGCCGAGTTCTCCTGCGCCAACCACGGCGACACTGGGCATTGTTCCTCGCTATTCTAATAGGCGCCGGGCGGCTTTGCCCGCCCGGATTCCCGTGCTGCCTGAAAGGCCAGGTCCGATGTCTGTGTTCAGCAAGCACCACGACACGCTCGAAGTGCACGAGACGATGATGGGGATGTCACGGGGACGGGTTGCCGTGGCCATGGACCTGCTGACGGATGCGTTGTCGCTGGTAGGGCAGCACGGCGTCTACTGTCAGGCCGCGCGCCTTGGTGGCGGACCCAAGATGGACATAGCGCTGGTGCTCGAACAGCTCGGAGACGCCAAGGAGCTGCTGCAGACCGTGCTCGAGATGCCCAAGGGGTCGGAGCCACCTGCGCCGTGACCGGGTCCGCTGCGGCACCGCTCGGCACCGTCGCCCACTACAACCTGCTCGAGCGCCTCGAACCGGCAGGTCCGGGAGAACTGTTCCGTGCCCGGGATACCCGACTGGGCCGGACGGTCGCTGTCCGATCGTTGCCGGTCGGCTATCTCAGGACGCCAGAGGAGCACGAAGCCTTCCTGGCCCACGCCAGGTCCATGCGGGCGCTCTCGCACCCGAACATCACGGCGCTCTTTGATGCTGGCGAGGTCGATGGTCGGTTGTACCTGGCCTTCGAGTTCCTCAAGGGGCAGTCACTGCGCATGGAGATGGGCGGACGCCCACTTCATGTCCGACGTGCCGTCGAGCTCGCGATCCAGATTGCGGAGGGGGTCTCCGATGCCCACGCGGCCGGTCTCATCCATGGCGGGCTGAGTCCGGACACCGTGATCATCACGGCGAAGGGCCATGCGAAGATTCCGGCCTTCGAGCTCGCCTCGCGCACCGGCTTCGAGGATGGCCCTGCCGGCGTGCGCCTGCGCGACTACGACTCGCCAGAGGAAGCGCGCGGGCAGGCGGCCGATGAGCGCTCCGACATCCACTCGGTCGGTGCCGTGCTCTACGAGATGCTCACCGCGCGTCGGCCGTCACACAAGGGCGCGTCGGCGCCCAGCACGGGCAATCCCCATGTGCCTGCCGAGCTGGATGAGCTGGTGCTGCGGGCCATTGCCCCGAATCCCGACGCGCGTCTTCAGAGCGTGGTCACGCTGGCAGCGGAGCTGCGCAGCATTGCGGCAATTCTCGAGGTCCGCGGCGGTGCCGGCGATGACGGAGGAGATGAGCCATCCGCGGCGTCCGGTCTGCAGCTCGGCCGGGCCGTGCTGATCGCCATCGGTGTGCTGGCGCTTGCCGGTGCCGCATTCTGGGTGCTGACGGCTCGATAGTCGGCCCCCTCCGGAGAGGCGATCACGGCGCGCC
>JAKFYA010000321.1 GCA_021731095.1 Acidobacteriota bacterium
CAGTGCCCTATCCCTTCAAGATCGTCCAGAGCAAGGGTGTCACGATGTTCCTCTACGAGTACGGCCATCACACCAGGCTCGTGTACACGGACGGCACACCCTTCAACGAGGAGATACCTGCGTGGATGGGAGATTCGCGAGGTCGCTGGGAAGGTGGCACGTTCGTCGTCGAGACGAAGAATTTCACGGCAGACACCTGGTTCGACCGGGTCGGTGACTTTCACAGCGACGCCCTTCACGTGGTCGAGCGTTTCACCAGGACAGGCCCGGATCACCTGCGGTATGACGTCACGATCACCGATCCCAAGGTGTTCACGCGACCGTGGAAGATGTCCATGCCCCTGTACCGGCGAGTGGAACCGGACGCCAGGCTGATCGAGTATGAGTGTTTCGCGATGCAGGTTTTCGAAGGCGGGCGGTATGACGACATGCTCCGCAAACTGAAGCCGCCGGTCCGTTGACCACGTTCGGGAGGACACAGCACATGCCACGTCGATTGTCAGGGGCCCTGTCTGCACTCGCCATCTGGCTGCTGCTTGGAGCGCTGGACGGCCAGGCGCAGCAACCACCCTCGGCCTCGCCGGCAGGTCCGCCCGTCGGTGGTCCCGCTGCGGTGGCCCGCGCATGTCCGACGATCCGGGACTACGCGACCTTCTACAAATGCGCCCTGGAGCGCATCAAGGTCTTCAAGACCACCCGACGGACGCGCGACGGCAGACCTGATCTGAACGGCATCTGGTCGGCAACGCGCATCGCGCAGGATATCGAGGACGTCAAGGCTGGTCAGTACGGCGCGGGCGGCGCGATGAAGAGTCTCATCGTCGATCCGGTCGATGGCAGGATTCCCTATCAGGACTGGGCCAGACAGCCGCGCAAGGACGGCGAGACGCGCTGGGTCTCTCCGACGGCACTGTGCCTGCCGGTGGGCGCCGTACGTTGGGCGTACTCGCCGGTGTCCGTGACCGGGCACCGCATCATCCAGCAGCCACGCGAGATCATCTTCTCGATGGAACGGCTGCACACCTACCGTGTCATCTCACTCGACGCCACGCGCCGGCTGGCACCGCACATTCCTCTGTGGCAGGGCGAATCACGCGGCCGTTGGGATGGGGAGACACTGGTCATCGAGACGACGAATCTGACCGACAAGGTGTGGTTCGATCACATTGGCACCTTCATGAGCAATGAGATCCGGATGGAGGAACGGTTGTCGTTTGTCGACCAGGACACCCTGCTGTACGTGGCTACCTACACGGATCCCAAGGTGTTCACGCAACCCTGGAAGATTGCGAAACCACTGCTGCGTGCGCCTGCGAAGGGCATGGATGCCCTCGATCTTGAGGACACCACCGTCGAAGGGTGCGACGAGACGATTGAACACCTGTTCGGAGCAGGTCAGCGCCCATTCACCGGGCTCGAGCTGGTGCTGCCCAAGTAGATCCCTACGCGAAAGGAACCCCATGAGCGCGCGCGCGTTTGTCTCAGGACTCTCCCTTGCCTCGCTTCTCGTGTCGGCAGTGGCCTGCGGGCCATCGGCTCCACCTCCATCCGCGACTCCGGCGACCTGGGGTGGCGAGGTGACGCCGATTGTCTCGGTCAAGGAGTTGATGCGCGATGTCATCGACCCCTTGTCGGACAACATCTTCCTGGCAGTGGGCATCGATGTCAGCAAGAGCGGCGTCAAGGAATGGGCTCCCACCTCCGACGAGGACTGGGCAAAAGTGCGTTCGGGCGCGGTGGCCATGATGGAAGTGAGCCATCTCCTGAAAGTGCCGCGCCTCCTGGCACCGAAGGGTGACATCAACAACAGCACCGGCCCGGATGCACCAGAGCTCTCGCCGACCGCGATTCGCGCGAAGATCGAGAAGGACCCGGTGCTGTGGCAGGCGAAGATCGAGGCCCTGCGCAACGTGGGCCGCGAGGTCTGGGACATTGTGGAGCGGAAGGACACGCCCGCACTGACCGATGCCATTGAGCACCTGGACGAGGCCTGCGAGACCTGTCATCTCGAATTCTGGTATCCCGGTCAGATGGAGCGCTCACGCAAGCTTCGGGAACTGGACCGCCAGGCCCGGGAGCAGGCTGCGACGTCAGGCACGGCGCCCGCTGGCGCGTCCCGCCCGTGAGCTGAGGGACCACGCCTCTCTCCGCGCTCAGTGCCGTGGGACCTAGACTCCCGCCGCTTTCTTGACTCGACTGTCGGCGGCGTCCAGAATGACGGAGTGGCTGTTCCCCGCATTTCACGGGAAGACCTCAAGGCTCGCCTCGAGGATCCCGATCCGACCCTCAGGCCGGTTCTGCTCGATGCCCGCCTGAAGTATCCGTACGAACACAGTACGCTCACATTGCCTGGCGCACTGCGCGCCCTGGGAACCGACCTGCCACCGCTTCCGCCTGGCCGGGAGATCATCGTCTACGACTCGGACCCGGACGAGCTGGCATGCACACCAGTCGCCTCCAGGCTCCTCGCGGCCGGGCACACGGTCTTCGCCCTCAAGGGCGGCATCGTCGACTGGATCGCCGCCGGATACCCCACCGAAGGCAAGAGTGCCCCCAAGGGCACCACGCCTGAGCCCGGCTCCCTCAAAGGCTGAGTGGCCGTGCCACGCATGCCTCTCGGGCGGGCCCATCATGCGGTGTCGTCCCTGATTCGCGAGATGCGCGCCGCGACCTCGCGCGTCGCCCTGACGCCGACAGGGGGACTCCGCCGCGCGGCGCCCGAGATTGGTCATCTCTCGATTCTCGGGGTGCATGGGGCCGAGGGCTCCGAGGCCTTTCTCGCGACCTGCGCGACCCTGCCGTCATCGACCCGCATCGTGTCCCGCACGGACACGGCCATCGCGATAGAGACGCGCTACGGGATCGTCTCCATCCACGCCGCCGCTGAGCCCCATGCGGGTGCGGCACTGCTCTGCCTCACAGGACCAACCACGCATCTGGAGGCGCTGGCATCGCTGGCCGGTGCGCAGGGCCTGCGGCTGGAAGATGGTCAGCTCACGGACCGCGACGGCCTGCCCATGCACGCGCCCACCGAAGAGGCCGTCTATCAGCGGCTGGGACTGCACTACATCCCTCCGGAACTGCGCGAAGAGGCCGACGCACTGGAGGCCGCGCAACACAGTCCGTTCCCCACCCTGGTGAACAGCCTGCACGTGCGCGGCGACCTCCACATGCACAGCCACTGGAGCGACGGCCGTGACTCGCTGGCAGAGATGGTGGCCGCCTGCGCCGCGCTGGGCTATGAGTACATGGCCATCACGGATCACTCGCCCAGGGCAGGCTCCAGCCGTCAACTGTCCCACGACGACGTGCCACGGCAGCGCGCAGAGGTCGTGGCGCTCCGGCGCGCCTATCCCCGCCTGACCATCCTGCACGGCGCTGAAGTCGACATCATGCCGGATGGTTCGCTCGACTTCGACGACGACACGTTGCGCGGGTTTGATCTCGTGCTGGCCTCCCTGCACGACGATGCCGGACAGCCGCCCGAGCAACTGACGGCGCGCTACCTGGCGGCGATCGCCCATCCGCTGGTCACGGCTATCACGCACCCGGCCAACCGGTCGCCTCTCGTCCGTCCTGGCTATGACCTCGACTTTGCACCGATCTTCCATGCGGCGCGTCAGACGGGCACTGCCGTGGAGATTGATGGTGCTCCGGGACACCTCGACATGGACGGCGCGCTGGCACGCCGGGCTGTGGCCGCCGGTGTGCCCATCATCGTGAGCAGCGACGCACACAGGGCCAGCGCCCTCGCCCGCCAGATGCGGTTCGGTGTCGCCACGGCACGCAGAGGGCGTGTGGAACCACACCATGTGCTCAACACCCGCTCTCGCGAGTATGTGCTGGGCTTCATTGCCGCCAAGCGTGCGGCCTTCGGCTGACCCTGCACCTAATCAGGGCTGCAGCCAGAGAGCCAGGCGGCTCGAGACCCGATCATGGCCCACGTCATTGAAGTGGCCATCCATGAGCCAGAAGCCGCCATCCAGCAGGCCCGGTTCGCGCGCGAGGTCCAGCGTCCGGACACCGGCCGTCATCAGCGCAGATGCCAGCGTTCGATGCAGCGCGTGCGTCGCAGTCAACTGCTCCATCGGCAGTCGCAGGCCACGCCAGAACGTTCGGAATTCGCTGTCAACCATGGACGCCTCCGGAATCAGTACCACCGCGAACCGACTGCCTTGGCCGTGCGCGGCCTGCCGCATTTCCAGGACGAGGCGGACATAGGCTGCAGCCGTGGCGTCGACATCGCCCGTGGGTGCGCCAGGGCCACGTGCGCCTGCCGCACCGGCCACAGCCGGAAACAGGTAGTAGGGCATGTCAGGCTCGGAGGTGATGAATTGGCGGACGTCGGGAGGCTGGCGGCGGAGGGCGCTGATGTAGGGTGTCGCGTCTGGCGCCTCACAGTAGTTCGCGGCAATGAACGCGCCGATGGCATCGAGTCGTTCGGAAACCGGCCGGCGGAAGATCCGTTCGTACTCTGCCCAGCCCTGCTGCCACGGCTGGCCCGCGCATGTCGTTCCGGCGCGCGCGAGTCTGCGCCAATGCCGCGCCTGGCCAAGCAGCCCCACGGCCAGCCTCGCCACAGTGGTGGCGGGCCCCCGACGGCTTCCAGCCGCGTCATGTGCCAGGGCGGCGAGATAGGCCAGGTCGCCATCGACGCCTCCGGGCAGTAGCCTGACCAGCGCGGCGCGGGAGTGAAACACGGTGTGATGCTCGGCCAGGCGGGCCAAGCCCTCCGTCAACCTGGAACCCAGCCCTGAGACCTGGCTCGCACCGATGCCAATCTCGATACGCGGTGACTGATACGGCTCGAACCGGAAGCCCGGGACCAGGTCGTTCATGGTGTACAGAAACAGGACCACCTGGTCAGGCTTCTGCGGCAGCACCTGCTCGAAGAACCAGTGTCGGTACTCCGGAACCGGCCCCGTGTCGGCCTGTGCGACGTTCACGACGTCCACGTCCAGCCCTGCCGCCCCAAGCGCGGACTCGACACGCGCCGCGAGATTGCGGCTGGAGCGCACCTCCAGGAAAGAGTCGCCCATGAACACCACGCGCTGACGGGCATCGGGGCGCCCCTCGTCATCCGGCCATCCCAGGTGATTGAAGTGTGCCGTCAGGGGAACGCCGCGAAAGCGCCCCTGTTCGGTGGTGAGCCTGCGCGCCAGGAGCTGTGCGGCCTTTGTCTGGAGCGGTGAGGGCGGCGGGGGTGGCAGCAGCCATCCCGCAGCCGTCAGCGTCCCGAGCACCACCACGCCGGCCACCAGGACGGCCAGGCGCCCGCTGGTGCTCCGGCGCCGTCCCGCAACCCACCAGAAGCCGAACACCCCGAGAACACCCGCCGAGATCGTCGTCACGCCGGCCACCTGAACGAGAATGACCAACTGCGGCGCCAGGGACTCGACCGGTCCGGCCATGCTGTACAGGATCCACCCCGCGAGACCTAGCGCCCACGCCCCGTAAGGCCCCACCCACTCCCAGGTCATGGGCGTGGGACGGGGTGCGCCTGACTTTGGCATGGCGGGATTATCCCCGGCGACGTGCCAGCAGAGTCAAGCCGCATGCTATGGTAGCCAGAGTCCAGACAGCGCCCAGCCATGACACGCCTCGTCCTGCTGCTCCTCGCCGTATCGCTCGCCGTTCCCGCCGGGGCGCAGGCTCTGCGCCCGGACGCAGCCACGGTGGCTCAGGGACTCCAGAAACGACTCGATTCGGTGCGCGATTTCTCGGCCGACTTCATCCATACCTACCGGGGTGGCGTGCTGCGCACGCCGGTCACCGAGCGAGGCACGGTGGCGGTGAAGCGACCGGGCAAGATGCGCTGGACTTACACGAGTCCCGAGAAGAAGACCTTCATCTCGGATGGCCGGAAGATGTACGCCTATCTGCCAGAGGACCATCAGGTCATCGTCTCCACCCTCCCCTCTGGCGACGCGGCGCCGACGCCGGCGCTCTTTCTGGCTGGACAAGGACAGGTGTCTCGCGACTTCACCGTGAGTTGGGCCGATGGCGAAGGCACAGCGCTCTACGCGCTGAAGCTGGTGCCGAAGAGGGTCGAAGCCGACTACGCTTACCTCATTGTCCGGGTGACGCCAGCCACGCTGCAGGTTCAGGAACTGACAACCATTGATGGCCAGGGTGGCCGCTCGACCTTCGTGTTCAGCAAGCTGCAGGAGAACCGGGGATTGCCCGATACCCAATTCGCGTTCCGCATACCGCCAGGCGTGGATGTCCTTACTGATGACCGGTCAGCTCGCTAGCGCCTTCCCATCTGGCCGCCCCGCGCGGCACCCTGGTCACTGGGCCGTCCTCCTGACCGTGCTTGCGCTGACTGCCTGCGCCACTACCACGGGACTTCGGCAGGGACAGCGCGCCGAATCCGCGGAGGACTACGACCTGGCTGTCGTGGAGTACACGAAGGCGCTGCGACAGAAGCCGGACGACCGGTCGGTTCGGGACGCGCTGGCCAGGGTCAAGCTGCGTGGCGCCCAGGAGCACTTCACCCGGGGGCGCCGCCTCGCGAACGGCGGCAAGCTGGACGAAGCCGTCGTCGAATATCAGCTGGCTTCCGAACTGAATCCGGCCAGCAAGGAAATCGAAGACGCGGTGCGCGAGGCCCGTGTCCAGTTGCGGGCCCGCGTGGCAGTCGCGCGCGAGGGAAAGACGCAGCTGCAGACGCTCATCGAGCGTTCGCGCACGCTGCCACAGGCCGGGACTGACCTGCCCACCGACGTGAAGCTGCCGGCTTCACTCGTCTTCCGCGACGCCAAGGCTCGCGATGTCTACACAGCCATCGCCCGTTTCGCCAATGTCAGCATCGTCTTCGATCCGGACATGCGCGACCCGCTCGTCACGATCGACCTGCGCAACGCCAGCCTGGACGACGCCCTCTCGGCCGTGGCCACCAGCACCCGCACGTTCTTTCGGGTGACCGGCCCTCGCACCGTCACCGTCATTCCGGACACCGCGGCCAAGCGCCGCGAGTATGAAGACGAAATTGTCCGAACGTTCTACCTGAGCAACGCGGACCTGAAGGAGACGATCGACCTGCTGCGCATTGTCATCGATGCGCGCCGCATTGCACCGGTCGCCGCGACCAACGCGATCACCATCAAGGACTCGCCCGAGCGCGTGGCGGCCGCCGCCCGCGTCATCACCGCCATTGACAAGGCCAGGCCAGAGGTCGTGATCGATGTCGAGCTGATGGAAGTGGACCGTACGCGGCTCAAGGAGTACGGACTGCAACTCGCCTCGCCTGACGCACCAGGCATCAACGGAGAGGCGTCGGTGAAACAGACGGGCGGCCTGACACTCCGGAATATCCGCAGCCTGACCTCAGCCGATGTGTTTCTGACGAATCTGCCGAGCCTGTTCTATCGCCTGCTCAAGACCGATGGCAACACGCGCACGCTGGCCAATCCCCAGCTTCGCACCTCGGAAGGCATTGCAGCCCAGGCCCGATTCGGCGAACGCGTGCCCGTGCCGGTCACCACCTTTTCACCCATCGCGACCGGCGGTGTGGCGCAGCAGCCCATCACGTCCTACAACTACGAGAACATCGGCGTGAACATCGACATCACGCCCCGCACGCACCACGATGACGAAGTCACACTGGCCGTGAAGATTGCCGTCACCAGCATTTCTGGAGCCGGCTACAACGGCCTGCCCACCTTCGGGAACCGCGAAATCAACACCACCATCCGCCTGCGCGATGGCGAAACCAACATCCTGGCCGGTCTGATCCGGGATGACGAGCGGAGCGTGCTGAACGGAGTGCCTGGCCTGAGCGACCTGCCTCTGGTTGGTCGGCTGTTCGCACACACCCGGAAGACGACTCAGGAGACCGACATCGTCCTCACGCTGACGCCGAGGTTGGTCCGTGTCCT